>CAKAQP010000046.1 GCA_916720285.1 uncultured Lachnoanaerobaculum sp.
AAAAAAAGCCCTTCCCAATAGCTCACTGTCTATCAAGTAGGACCTTCATGCGCCTTCAGGGACTCGAACCCTGGACAAATAGATTAAGAGTCTACTGCTCTACCAACTGAGCTAAAGGCGCTTTTTTATTTTTTTGTGTTCCTGTTTTTTGAACACTTCGATATAATACAATATATAAAAGTTGTTGTCAACATGTTTTTTAAAAAACCTTGAAATTATTTTTATTTTTTCTTTTTATACCTTTAACCAATCTTGCACAACCATTTATTGACTTTGTCTATAAATAAACCTATAATTATATTAAACTGTAGTCCTTACAACATATATCACCACATCATTAATATAGATTAAGAGTACGGCATACAAGCATTAAGGAGATAATTTATGGAATTTAGACAACTGGAGGCTTTCGTGGCCACAGCCGAATTAAAAAGCTTTTCACAGGCTGCAAAATATTTATATCTGTCACAGTCGACTATAAGCTCACATGTTCAAAACTTAGAGGATGATTTGGGAAGAAAGCTGCTTTTAAGAACCACAAAATCCATTACTCTCACTCCTGAGGGTGAGACATTTCTCTCCTATGCAAGAAAAATAGTGGAGACTAAGGATCAAGCTGTACTTTCACTTCAGCAGTCATCAAAAAGCATGTTGCACATCGGCGCTTCTTCCATACCTTCAGGCTATCTTTTGCCGGAAATTATTGCAGGTTTTAAGAAAAAACACTCTGAAATGCATTTCAGTATCTGGCAGGGAAGCAGTGACGAAATTGCTGAACTTTTGCTTAGTGACAGCGTTGATATAGCTTTTACCGGCAAAGACATAAATTCACCGCTTTGTGAGAGTTTGAAAGTATGTCCCGATCATCTTATGCTTGTTACACCGGCCACCGAGGAGTATAAAAAGCTGAAAGAAAGCCGTGCAAAAATATCGGATATCTTAAAGTATCCTATGATCTTAAGATCAAACGGATCCGGCACACAGTTTGTAGCCAGCAAACTTCTTGAAGGCCTTGGCATAAAGAAAAGCGATCTGAATGTTATTGCACAGACAAACGACCTTGAATCCATACAGCAGATGATAGTTCATGGGCTTGGCATCAGCATCTGTTCAAGATTTTCCACTCAGAATTTATTGGACAGCGATAAGGTGATAACCTATCCGCTTGATAATGCAAATATGAGATATTTTTCATTACACTATATGAATATAAAAAAATCCCATCCGACAATTAAGCTTTTCCTTGACTATGTGCAAAACTTGATAGATGAAGATGTCTACAAATAAAACAAGGGCCGGTGAAATCGTTTTGATCTCATCGGCTCCTTTTTAATATTTTCTATTTATAACATAATCTCTCGGATATAACGATAATTTAGACCCATCTGATTTCTCGTATTCATCCCAAAACTTAATATCGTCTGATTCGTTATCAATAACTATACGATAGCAAGAAAATCCGCCTCTCCCTTCTACAAAAGGAAGCTGCTCTAAATTATATCTTTTTACTTCATCAAATTGTTTTTCTTTCAACAAATATAACCAATCCAGAGCTTTATCCAAATCTTTTAAATCATCCAATCGGTCCTTTTTTCCGTTTTTCAAGTCTGCTACAATCAATTCTCTCTCTTTTTCCAGTAGCTTTATTGCATGCTCCATATTCCACCTAGAATGTCAGTCTCATCTTATACCAGATAGTATCGCCATGATTTGACTGTGATACGCCCTCATCCTCATATCCAAATTCTGCATAAAAAAGTCTGAGTCCGTCTTTACAGGTAAGTACTATTCCTTTTCTTCCTCTCTCCCTGCAATCCTCTATCACCTTATTCATCACTGAGCCGGCAAGTCCTTGGCCTCTGTAAGGTTTTTCTGTAACTACAGAAAATATCATCTGCCACTCTCCGTCTTTTTTATGCATAGAAGCATCATCATACATAATATCTGTCAGGTCCTCTTCATCTGTAGCCATACCGTTTATGAAACTCTTTATAATCCCATCCTCTTCCAGTATCCAAAAGCACTCCGGAAAACTCTCCATCCTCTTTCTTATGCTTTCCCTACTTGCCGCCTCAGCTTTCGGATAAGAATCCGCCTCTATCTGTGCCAGTCTGTCCAAATCTTTTGCTTCTACATGTCTGATCATACATCCCCCTTTAATTCATATAAAATCCTAAAACTTTTATCATCAAGCTGTATTATTCCAAGTCTTTTAAACCCAAGTTTTTCCACAGCTTTTTGCATAGTTTTATTATCCTCATGGGTTTCTATTCTTAAAATAGATATTTCCTTCTTTGCAAAATCTACTATACGGCTTACAATATTTCTTTTACTTCCATCACTTGCCACTCTATGTATTATCCCATACTCCTTATCAGAAGGAAATTTAAGTTCTTGGCTCTTTTCATAGCCCTTTATAAATACAAAACAGGCAAAAATATGACCATTATCTTCCAATACATAGCCTATTTTTTCTTCTATATCCTTATTTACTATATTTTTTTCGGGATAACTGTCCTTCCACTGATTTGGATTGCCGCTATTTTTCATATATTCCCTTGCAATAGCATATATCTCCATTATCCTGTTATAATCAGAAGGAATTGCTTTTCTAATATTCATCCTATACTTCCTTTACCCAAAGTTTGTAATATAAACAGTAATAATATACTGCTCTCTATTTAAAAAAGGCATATTATAGACAAAGCCTATAACATGCCCTATATCTTTATGGTCCTACCGAAACCTTGATTCCAAGCTGTCCATACGGCCAGATAATATCCATTACATCATTGCTTACAGCCACACAACCTGCTGTAGGTACACCCTTTTGATAATTTCCGTGAATCATTATTGCACCGCCAAGTGCTGTATTCCATGGAGGACATACCTTATTATCAATAGCTGTGTAGATGGCATCCTTTTCTTCCTGTGTAATAATTCCCTGTTCAAATCCTCTGTCGGCTGCGGCCTTATCAGGGTAAGAAAGTCCGAGAGATAAATGATATGCACTCTTATCATTTCTTACACAGATATAATAATCACCGTTTGGAGTTGTTCTGTCACCCTGCTTTTGCTTTGTTCCGTTTGCTGAAAACTCTCCAAGGCTGCATGGCCATTTGCCTATCACCTTATTGTCGGCTATAAGTGTAAGCTCCTTACTTGTCTTGCTTACATAGATTCTTGTAGCAGGCTCAGTCTGCTGAGGTGTGTAATTGCTTGTAGTTACCTTTCTTACTGTTGCGGCGTATACACTAAAGCTCATCAATCCGATAATCATTGACAAAACAAGTAATGCCACAATGCTTTTTCTCATCTTCATAAAAACCCTTTCTAAAAATACATTTAATTTATAAACATCGCATCCCCAAAACTGAAAAATCTGTATTTCTCTTTTACAGCCTCCTCATAAGCATGCAATATATTTTCTCTTCCAGCCAATGCACTTACAAGCATTACCAAAGTGGACTCCGGTAAATGAAAGTTTGTAATAAGAGCATCCAAAACCTTAAACTTATATCCCGGATATATGAAAATATCTGTCCACCCCGACTTTTCTTCCAGATGTCCGTTTTCATCCGCCGCGCTTTCTATGGTTCTGGTACTTGTGGTTCCCACACAAATTACTCTTTTACCATTTTCCCTTGTACTGTTGATAATATCGGCAGCCTCTTTTGATATTTGAAAAAACTCGGAATGCATATGATGTTCATTTACATCCGTAACCTTTACAGGTCTAAAAGTACCGAGTCCCACATGCAGTGTAACCTTTGCAAGTCTGATGCCCTTTTTTTCTATTTTCTCAAGCAGCTCCTTTGTAAAATGCAAACCTGCCGTAGGTGCCGCCGCAGAGCCCTCATTCTTTGCATATACTGTCTGATATCTGTTTTTATCCTTCAGCACATGTGTAATATATGGTGGAAGCGGCATTGTTCCAAGTTTATCTAAGATTTCTTCAAAAATCCCCTCAAACTCAAACTCGATTATTCTGTTACCTTCCTCCACTATATCAACTATTGTTCCCAAAAGTAATCCGTCACCAAAATCAATCTTTGCTCCGACCTTACATTTTTTTCCCGGCTTTACAAGGCATTCCCAAGCAGTCTTTGACATTCTCTTTAAAAGAAGTATTTCTATCGCCGCCCCGGTATCCTTTTTAACACCCATAAGTCTTGCAGGTATTACCTTAGTTTCATTGAGTACCAGGCAATCACCCTCATTTAGATAATCTATAATATCAAAAAAATGCTTATGACTGATATCTCCACTCACTTTATCAAGTACCAAAAGTCTTGAAGAAGCTCTGTCTTCAAGAGGATCCTGTGCTATAAGTTCCTGTGGTAAATCATACCAAAAATCTTTTACATCCATATCAGTTTCCGCTCTTTGTCTCCGATATGGATACATTAGCTTCCTCTTTACTTGTTTCTGTAATGCTTTCCACAGTACTTTCTTCTACAGTTGTTTCTGTAGGTTGCTCTGAAGTTTCCACTGCGGCACCGCTCTCATTTGTAGACGCGTTTTGCACCCAAATAGAGTACAGTGTTCCAAGCTGTATATCACTTGTTACTGCAGTTGCAAGGTCTTTTCTCATCTGTGCATCAAGCGCAATAATATCCTCCGACTTGGAAACCTCCTCTACATACTGCCTCTCTTCATCAGTCAGCTTGTCAGTCTCTACCATATAAAAAGCATCCTTAGGCTCTTCTTTTACATATGCCCATGTAAGCATAGGTGCCTTTGTATCAATATCATGGAACTTTACATTTGAACTGATAAATACCACATATGAATTATCCTCATATCCCTTTGTCACATAGGTAACAGTATCATCAAATGACTCGTATACCTTTGCCTCATCTGTCAGTTTTGCCTGCAAATCTGCAAGTCCGTCCTCATCACTTCTTCCAAAAACATTGTACATTCTTCTGGCATCCGCATTTACTTTTGCGTACTGATAAGCCTTCACAAGCTCTATAATTCCCGGAATCGGATCCTTTTGCATACCATATGTTTTATAATCAGATAATGCTCTTTCCTCTTCAGACATGGTAGACTCGGCAACTGTAGTAGTCTCCTCAGTGCTTACCGTATTACTTGTATTGCTGCAGCCCGTAGCAACCGCCATCATCACTGCCATCATACCTATTCCTGTTATTATTTTTTTATTTCTCATAAATGCCTCTTTATAATAATTTATAACCTTTTGATTCCCGTATTATTTTATCAAATATTATTGCAAAAAGCACCTATCAATTTATTATAAAAAATGATATAATTTTGTAA
Organism: uncultured Lachnoanaerobaculum sp.; assembly: GCA_916720285.1. GTDB lineage: Bacteria > Bacillota > Clostridia > Lachnospirales > Lachnospiraceae > Lachnoanaerobaculum. The sequence continues at coordinate 5,287 of CAKAQP010000046.1, forward strand.
TATTTGTTTGTATCAATAGCGTATTGGATAACGCATCAGACTCCGACTCTGAAGACTGTGGGTTCGAATCCCACTTGATACATTATTTTTTATGTGACCTATAAGGAGAAATATGTTAAAGAATGAAGTTTTAAAAATCTTATTATCAAATGACATTCACGTATCCGGTCAAGATATTTCTGAAAGTCTCGGCGTCTCAAGGACTGCTGTATGGAAGGCTATTTCCGCACTAAAAAAAGAAGGCTACAATATAGAGTCTGTAAATAACAAAGGCTATCTTCTTTTAGCAAAAAGCGATATTCTAAATCAAGTGGAAATAGAGCAAAATATAAATTCTTATAAACTCTCCGATGCGCCACAGATAATATATCTGGATGAAGTCGACTCTACCAATAACTACGCCAGACTGATGGCTGACAAGATAAATTCCGACTTCCTTGTAGTAGCCGATATGCAAACTTTGGGAAAAGGCAGAATGGGAAGAAGTTGGAGTTCACCTACCGGAGTCGGTATCTTTATGAGCCTTTGTATAAAGCCTGAGATGGCTGTAGAAAAGGCTTCTATGATCACTCTTGTAACCGCTGTCTCCCTTTGTGATGCTATAGAAGAGCTTTACCCTATAAACGCCACCATAAAATGGCCTAACGATATAGTCATAAATTCAAAGAAAATATCAGGTATACTTACAGAAATGAGCTCAGATATGGACGGTATAAAATACATTATTTCGGGAATGGGTATAAATGTTAATAATAAGGAATTCCCTGATGATATAAAAGATATGGCATCATCTCTTTTACTGGAAACCGGTATTTTAGCGGATAGATCAAAATTGATTGCAGCTGTTATATATCATTTCTACAAAAATATGAATATCTTTCTAAAAACCGGTGATATGAGCGGACTGAAGGAAAACTATGAAAATCATTTGGTAAATATCGGCAAAGACGTGAAGATACTTGACCCTAAAGGAATTTACCAAGGAATTGCTCTTGGAATTGATGAAACAGGTGCACTGCTTGTAAATGTGGAAGGGAAAATAAAAAGAATTATCAGCGGCGAAGTCAGCGTAAGAGGACTATATGGTTATGTATAAAATGAGCAGGAAAAACCTGCCCATTTTTTGTATTCAAATAAAAAATAAGCCTTGAAACTCAAGACTTTAAAGCTGCTGACGGGACTCGGACCCGTGACCTCCTCACTACCAATGAGGTGCGCTACCACCTGTGCCACAGCAGCATCTAGGTAATAGTAGCATAAACATAAATTGCTGTCAATATGATTTGAATACCCGACATTTACCTTGCAAAAAAGAATAGAAAAAGCCACGAGCTGCAACTCGTGGCTTTTTCGTTTGTAACACTATGATTAAATATCTTTTCTCACTTGTTACATTTAATATACTACAAAAATTTATGTTTTTCAATAGCCCTTGACTTTTCTCTCTCACATGCTACTCTTTACTTAAATAATAAAAATATTGGAGGTACTATGTTTAATATATCTGATAACAGAATATATATGAATGATGAAAACGGTAAAATGATTGCTGAAGTTACTTTCCCAAATTTGGATGATAACACAATAATTATAGACCATACATTTGTGGATGACTCTCTGCGTGGTCAGGGAATTGCAGCAAAACTTATGCTTGAGGTCATAAACTATGCAAAATCAAATAATAAAAAAATAAAGGCTACATGTTCTTATGCGGTAAAATGGTTTGAGAAAAACAGAGATGAATACAAAGACCTTTATATAGGTTAATATAAACTGTTACATCACTATTTTCATTTCTGTCTTATTATTTGCTTGATTTACCTATTACCTACCTGTATAATAGGATTATAAATTAAGGAGTAGGTGAATCATATGAAAATTTCAACAAAAGGGCGATATTCACTTCTTGTTATGATTGATTTGACAGAAAATAAATCCGATGACTTTATACCATTACGTGACATTGCCAAAAGACAGGACATTTCAGAAAAGTACCTGGAAAGTATAATAAAACTTCTTGTAAAGCATAAGCTTGTTGTAGGACTGCGCGGTAAAGGCGGCGGCTACAAACTAACCGGACATCCAAGTGATATCACTGTCGGTGAGGTACTTAGAATTGCAGAAGAAAATATAATGATTGATGATGAAGATACTGAAAGCATGTATCGTACAAGCGAATACCGCACTATTGATATGTGGAGTAACCTATCAAAAATGATAAATGATTATTTTGATAACATTTCCATTGCCGATCTGATAGTAGAGGATCCCGGAAATGACTTTGTGATTTAACATATCAACTCACATCTGATAATTTTAAACTAATAACTGTCAAAATCTTTATAGGTCTTGACAGTTTTTAAATTTACTATCCAACTTTGCTTGGATAGTTTTTTTATTTTCCACCTTTCTTGTCTAAAATAGGTTATATTTTTAATATAAAACTGCTAAACTATAAACAAACATATAGTTCGTAATTTTCAGGAGGAAAAGAATGAAAAAGATACTAAAAGCCGCTTTATTATGCTCAGTTCTGTCTTTTGGCCTCATGGCCTGCTCCGGCAGTAAGCCTGAGGAAAAAACAGAAAAAAGCGAAACTTCAGCTACCGAAACAACAAAAGCAGCTGAAAAATCTGAGAACTCTCAAGAAGAAAAAGTTCTGGTTGTTTATACAGCAAGAAGTGAGGCACTTAACAATGCAGTTATACCGGAATTTGAGAATGCAACAGGTATTAAAGTCGAAGTAGTTGTTGCAGGTACAGGTGAATTGTTAAAGAGAGCTCAATCAGAAAAGGAAAATCCACTTGGTGATATCTTTTGGGCGGCAGATCAAACAATGCTCTCTTCTTCAAAAGAATTGTTTGAAGAATATGTGTCATCCGAAAATGACAATATGATAGAGCCTGCTAGAAACACCACCGGATATTTCACACCGGCCTTTGCCGATCCTACAGTTATGATTGTCAATAAGGATTTAGCCGGAGATATGAAAATCGAAGGATTTGCTGATTTACTAAATCCTGAACTTAAAGGAAAGATTGCTTTCGGTGACCCGGTTAACTCAAGTTCAGCTTTCCAATCATTGATGGCAATGCTCTACGGTATGGGAAAAGACCAAGATCCACTCTCTGATGAGTCTTGGGCTTATGTTGATAAGTTCTTACAGAATTTAGACGGTAAGATGTGCAACAGTTCCAGTCAGGTTTATAAAGGAGTTGCAGAAGGTGAGTACATTGTAGGTTTGACTTGGGAAGATCCTGCTGCAAGCTATGTAAAAGACGGAGCTCCGGTAGAGGTTGTATTCCCTAAAGAGGGAGCTATTTTCCCGGGAGAATCAGTACAGATTTTGAAAAACTGCAAGCATCCGGAAAATGCAAAAAAATTTGTTGATTTTATGTTGTCTGAGCAAGTACAGTCTTATGTCGGTCAGAACTTGACCGTTAGACCATTAAGAGCAGATGTGAAATTAGCGGATTACATGAAACCACAATCAGAGATCAAGTTATTTGATAAATATGATGAAGGCTGGGTTGCTGAACATAAGACTGAGATCACTACCATGTTCACAGAGCATATAGAAAGTTCAATGAACTAAGGATAGAATTTATCAAATATAAAATTAAAAACAAAAAGTGGGTTGAAGGGCTGTTGCAGTAAGGGAAAACTTTATCTCTAAAAGCATCAAGCCCTTTTACCTTTATTTAGGAGAAAAATATGAGTGTAGCAATTAATATTGAGAACGTGGTTAAAAGATTCGGAAAAGATACAATTATAAACGGTTTATCACTAAATATAAAAGAGGGTGAGTTTTTTACACTTCTCGGACCCTCCGGCTGTGGAAAAACAACTCTGTTACGAATGATTATCGGTTTTAATTCCATTGAAGGCGGAGAAATAAGGCTTGATGAAAAGCTTATTAATAATATTCCTACCAATAAAAGAAATATGGGTATGGTTTTTCAAAATTATGCCATCTTTCCACATATGTCAGTAAAAGATAATGTAGCCTTTGGTTTAAAACGCAAGAAAATAAGTAAACAGGAAATTGAGGAAAAGGTAAACGAAATTCTAAAAATAGTTAAAATCGATCACTTAAAAGACAGAATGCCTGTAAAGCTCTCCGGTGGGCAGCAACAAAGAGTTGCTCTTGCCAGAGCAATCGTCATACATCCTGAAGTCCTGTTGATGGATGAGCCTCTAAGTAATTTGGATGCAAAGCTCAGAGTTGAAATGAGAAATGCCATTAAACGTATTCAGCAACAGATCGGAATTACAACCGTTTATGTTACACATGATCAGGAAGAGGCACTTGCAGTATCAGACAGAATAGCTGTTATGAACGGAGGTGTTATACAGCAAATAGACACACCTAAGAGAATTTATCAAAGACCGTCAAATACATTTGTAGCAACTTTTATCGGACAATCGAATATTTTGGACGGTTATGTAATTAAAAATCAATCCGAACAAGGAATCAAGATTTTTGATGCATTTTTTGCAATGGACAATCTGTCTGAAGAATGTACAGACATGGAAGAGGTCAGTGTTTCAATACGTCCTGAGGAATTTATCTTAAGCAGAGATAATAAGGACGGAATCAAGGGTGTAATTAAGAGCAGTGTCTTTTTGGGAATCAACACCAACTATTTTATAGAGCTTGAAAACGGCAAAGAGGTAGAATTAATTCAGGCCTCTGATGCATTTGAAGCTATACCTGATGGCAGCACCGTCTATTTAAAGTTACAGACTGAAAAGATTAATGTATTTACTGGTGACGGTACAAGAAATTTGATCAAGGGGGTGTAATATGAACGGTATAAAAGAAAAGAAGCTGAATATATGGAGTGTATCTACCTTCGTTATTCTGGCTTTCGCTGTTTTATTCATTATTTATCCCTTAGTTTTGATTTTATATAAAAGTGTAATTTCAGGTTCCGGAAATTTAAGCTTTGCTTATTTTACTAAGTTTTTTCAAAAAAAATATTATTGGAGCACCTTAATAAACAGTTTCAAGGTAACTATTGTGGCAACTGTAATATCTACTCTCCTTGGATTGATGATGGCTTATTTACTGCGTTCCATAGTGATTGCCGGAAATAAATATTTAAATATAATGATTGTCATGTCATATTTATCCCCTCCGTTTATCGGAGCATATGCATGGATACAGTTACTTGGAAGAAACGGATTTATAACCAGAATTTTAAATACCTTTTTGCCTGTGAAATTTACCGGAATATACGGCTTTGCAGGTATTGTGTTGGTTTTTTCTCTTCAATCGTTTCCGCTTGTTTATATGTATACCTCCGGCGCTCTTAAAAGCCTTGATAACTCTTTAGTTGAAGCTGCTGAAAGTCTTGGCTGTAATCTATGGGACAGAGTAAGACTTATTATCGTACCTTTGGTAACACCTACACTACTGGCAAGTTCTTTGCTTGTGTTTATGCGAGTTTTCTCTGATTTTGGAACTCCAATGCTTATCGGAGAGGGTTATAAGACTTTTCCGGTTATGATTTACGGTCAATTTATGGGCGAAGTCAGCACAGATGATCATTTCGCAGCGGCATTATGTGTAATCATTATAGGTATTACCCTGTTTCTATTTTTCCTGCAGCGTTTTTTAAGTGCCAAATTTACTTATTCCATGACAGCACTAAAGCCTATGGAAGCAGTTAAAATCAGCGGTATTAAAAATATTCTTATACATCTTTTGGTGTATGGTATAGTATTTGTAGCAATTCTTCCACAGCTGACGGTTATCACCACATCATTTTTAAAAACAGGAAGCGGCGGACTTTATACCGGAGGTTTTACATTGGAAAATTACTACAACACTCTTCTATCAAAAAATAATAATTCAGCTATTTTAAATACCTATCTTTTCGGTTTTATAGCAATAGTTATTGTTGTGGTCTTCGGTATCATAATTGCATACTTAAGCGCCAGAAAACGTTCATTTTTTACATCTACACTTGATACATTGACCATGTTGCCCTACATTATACCGGGCTCTGTATTGGGTATATCCTTTTTATACGGCTTTAACTCAAAACCTCTATTACTTAGCGGAACCGCCATTTTAATGATTATTTCATTATCTGTCAGACGTATGCCTTATACGATTCGTTCAAGTAACGCTATTATCGGTCAAATAAGTCCAAGTGTCGAGGAGGCGGCTGTAAGTTTGGGCTGTAATGAACTTCAATCATTTTTAAAAATTACTGTACCGATGATGTTAACAGGTGTGTTATCCGGAGCTATTATGAGTTGGGTCACATTAATAAGTGAACTCAGTTCTTCCATTATTTTGTATACCAGTAAAACACAGACATTGACAGTTGCAATTTATGCAGAAGTTATCAGAAGCAGTTTCGGTAATGCCGCTGCCTATTCTACAATACTGACAGTTACCAGCATTGTATCATTGCTGATTTTCTTTAAGATCAGCGGTAAAAGTGATATAAGTATTTAATTATTTACGGAGGGAAAGAATGAAAAGCATTACATATAAAAAATATATAGAGTATTCCTTTTTAAGGTATGCCTTATCCATTATTGTTATATTATTTATTATGATGATAGTCTTTCTCTCCGTTAATTTTAAAGTAATTGAAAATCTTGAAAATAAAAAGAATACTCAAAAGCTGTTACAAGTACTTGAAAAACAGTTTTCAGTTTATGATTCTGAACTGGAGAATTTGTCTGCAGATGAAGATATTATCAGGCTTTTATCAGGTGGTGACTACAGCAAACTAAGTAAAGTTAATCAAACTCTATATAACTTTGTTAATGCTCAAAATTTAAAGGCAAATTTTATTTTACTGGATAAGGACCTACATATCATCTCATCCAATTTATTTGAAAACAATAAAGAGCTGTTTTTGGAGAGCCGTGTATTGGAAAAGATTAAAGCCGCTCCTTTAAATCACACCTATATTACCCCAAGCCGAATGAATTATGACTATGAACAGGAATCAAGCCTGGTATTTGCCCATGCAATCATGGACGGTAAAGAAACGGTTGGATACCTGTTTTTTGATGTTTTAAGTAAGGATTTTGAATATTTGTTTATGCGCTCTCCCATAGACAGTATTGTGTTAACTGACAGATATGATCATATTATTTTTTATACCGGAAAAAGAAATGCGGATTTAACCTTAAAATATCCTGCAGATAAATATATGGATACCTTTTCGAAAGACAGTGATATTGAAATCAACGGTACAAGATATCAAGGACATATTAATACCTTTATTGACGGTAAATTCACATTATATACAATGTTCTCAAAAGAGATCCAAAGACGCTCTTTTTATTACAGTATATTATTTATCATATTATCAGCACTTATAATGCTTTTTATGATTCCATATATTACCAAACGTATTTCCGAAAAAAATGTATCTGCTATTGAAGAACTTATTATATTGACTGATCAAATGAGTAAAGGAAAGAGAGCGGATAATCCGATTATATTTGAAGAATTTAATAAGCTTCTCTCATCATTTGATACGATATTGGCAGAAAAAGAAACTTTAATAAAAAACAATTTCGAGCTTTCGGAAAGAAAGCGTATTATGGAAATCAAGCAACTTGAAGAACAATTTAACCCACATTTTTTATTTAATATCCTCGAAACTTTAAAGTATCAAATCATGATTGACAAAGAAAAAGCGGTAGAAATGGTATTGGCATTTGCAGGATTAATGCGTTATAGTATTTATTATGGAAGTACTGTTGTAGCACTTGGAACAGATATTGAATACATTAACGACTATCTTATGCTGCAAAAACTACGTTACAACAGACGTTTGACTTATAGTATTGATATACCCGATGAATTACAGGACTGTTTGATACCTAAGCTTTTATTGCAGCCTATTGTTGAAAACTCTCTTTCTCACGGTTTAATAGATACGATTCATATAAAGATTGCAGCAAAACACAAGGATGATATACTGATTATATCGGTAGAGGATAATGGCAGGGGTATTGATTCCGCTAATTTACAAGTGCTCCGAGACAATCTGGAAAAAGAGTCCATTTACAAAGAGCATATAGGTTTATATAATTCTCACAGAGTTATTAAATTACTTTACGGAAGCCAATATGGCCTTGAAATAGATAGTTGTCATGGAACAGTGGTAAACATTAGATTGCCTTTTACATTGGAGAGTGAGGATGAATAAAGTATTAATTGTTGAAGATGAAGAT
>CAKAQP010000047.1 GCA_916720285.1 uncultured Lachnoanaerobaculum sp.
AATGCTAAGCCTGCAACCATAGATGCCTGTAGCATAAGCTCTCTCGCTTCTTTATCCTCGCCATTTTTATATGTTTTAGGTAAAAATTTAAATATATCTTTTATGGCTGCTTTTGCTAAAATATCACTTAAATAATTCGCTCTATTTGAAACTAGTGCTTCAAGGGCATGTGTCAGAGCATCCATTCCCGTCTCAGCAGTAATTTTACTTGGCATAGAAATAGTTATATCCCCATCACATATAGCTATATCCGGCATCATCTCCATATTTCCTATCCCATACTTTAATCCTGTAGAATTTTCAGTAATAACAATAGATCTAGACACTTCACTGGCTGTACCTGATGTTGACGGAATGCAGCAAAGTCTTGCTTTTCTTCTAAGTTTTGGGAAATCATTTGGAGGCAATATATCCTTTAATCCTCTAAGTTCAGGGTGCTCATAGAAAATCCACATAGCCTTAGCCGCATCCATTGCGGACCCTCCGCCAAGTCCAACTATCAAATCAGGATTAAATTCAATCATTTCTTTTGCACCACACAAAACAGTTTCTATTGATGGATCCGGTTCTACACCACTTATTACTGTTGTTATTGCCCCTACTTCATGAAACAATTCTTCTACCTTTGCCAGCGTTCCATTCTTTTCCATGCTACTTCCGCCAACAACTATTGCAGTCCTTTTACTATTTATTGACTTTATATATTCCAAAGAGCCATTTCCAAATACTAGTTCAGAACCGGCAAGTTTCATTGGTCTCATCATAATAATTTCCTCACATTCTAAGCGCATCAATAACTTTCTTCGTTAATTCATAAGAAATAGGATTTTCAATCTTTCCATCCACCTTAAATCCTGATCCTATTATCGCACCGTCAGCTATATTAAGCTGATTTTTTATATTTGCATCGTTTACACCACTACCGGCTATTACAGGTATATTCACAACCTTTTTTACTCTTTCAATCATTTCTATTGGAGTTTCTTCACCCACTTGAGAACCTGTTACTATAATCGCATCAGCTCCATTTGCAACTGCATCCTTAGCAGATTGTTCTATAGTAATATTAGGCAAAACCATATGTGCATGCTTCACTTGTATATCAGCAAGTATCTTTACATGCTCTAATCCTAAACCCTTTCTATATTCCATACACTTCTTAGCACATGGTTCTATAACTCCATCTGTAAATAACACCCTGTCAACAAATACCGGCACTCTAACAAAATCAGCCCCTACCATACCTGCAATTGCAAGCCCTGCTTCACAATCATTAAATGCTGCATCAATACCTACAGGTATTTTTACTACATTTTTAACTGCATATGTTGCAATACTTAAAGCTGCAATCTGTGCTTTATTTAATAGAGCTGAAAAAGGAGTATCACCCATATTCTCAACTATTATTCCATCAACTCCGGCTTTTTCCAGTGTCTTTGCATCCTCAACAGCCTTCTCTACTATTTCCCTATAATCTCCATTAAAGCCTGCTGTTGTCGGCAGTGGTCTACAATGCACCATGCCAATAACTGCTTTTGCTCCATTACTTATTATGTTATTTCTCATACAGTCTCCCTTTTACTTGCATAATTGTATATGCCCTCTAAAGCTACTCTACACAGCAATTCTTCCGCTTCTTTTCTTTCTTCGCCTTCTAATTTATCCTTAAGGTTTTCTAAAACAGTCACAATTGTCAAAGTACAAGTTTTCACATTCATTAGCCTGCCCAATGTCATCAAACATGCTGATTCCATATCTATTCCATCCACACCAAGTTTTCTCAGCTCATAAAATATTTGATAAATATCTCTACCAGATTCTTTTGAAAATCTGGATTCATGCATATTTGTATAAAATCCATCCATTGTGCAATTTATTCCATTATGATACTTTTTATTCATGCTTTTTACAGTATCATTCATAGTATTTAACAATTCAATGTCTGCTACAGCAGGATAAGATAAATCAACATAGCTCTGGCTTGTGCCCTCTCTTCTCATAGCTGCAACCGGTATCATAAAATCGCCTAAAGTACCATCTTTAAGAGACATTACCGTTCCCATTCTTACAGCAACTTTCATACCAGCTTCGTACATCTCTTCCATTGCGATTGCGGCAGATGGTGCTCCTATACCCGTAGATGTAATTGTTACTTTTATTCCCTTATACATTCCGGTATAAGTGTTAAATTCTCTTAAAAATGCTACTTTCTTTGGAGATTCTATATATTTACAAATTCTTTCAACTCTCCAAGGATCCCCTGAAAAAATGACATATTTTCCTATATCTTCCTTACTGACTCCTGTATATAATGCTTTCATACTTATTACACTTCCTTTTTAAATCGAGAATTAAAGTCACTCAGAAGTTTTGATTCGTCAGGTACATTACTTAAGCATCCCTCTTTTTGAATAATATGTGATGCTGTTATTGTTCCAAGTCTACAGCAATCCTCAGGTTCAAATCCCTTAAGGTATCCATATAGGAAACCTGACATATATGCATCTCCACCACCTGAAGCATCAACTACATTTGTTATTCTTATAGCTTCTATTCTCTTTTCAATTATATTCTCACCTTTTCTGATGTAACAAATACTTCCGTCACCACCCAAAGTAGTCACTAATATATCCACTTTACCATCAATAAAAAGGTCTTTTATCTCTGATATGCCTTTTATCTTTTTTATAATTTCACATTCAACTTCATTCGTGAATATTATCTTGCTTTCCTTTAGAATATCCTTCAAGAAATATTCAGGAAAGGCTTCCATATCATCTTTCATTCCAAACACTATTGGAATATTGTACTTCTTACATTTTTCAAAAAAATCAATATTATCATCTGTAGATGCAACGGTTATTACTCCAAGCTTTACTTTATTAAAAAGTTCATCTTTAAAACCTGCTGCATACTTTCTGTCCATAGCTCCCGGATAAAATATTGTAATATGCTCATTATTATTATCTTGTAGCAAATAGCAATATCCCGTTATATCCTCTTCTATTACATCAATTCCATATGTAGGAACTTTAGCCTCTTCGAGAAAATTTTTAAATCCCGTAGATTCATAATCTCTACCCACTCGTATTAAAGGCATTGATACTACTCCAAGTTTACAAAGTTCATAAGCTATATTCACAGAACAGCCACCGTAAAATATATCTGCGGAAGATTGATTCTCAACTATAGATGTAAAACCCACTTTAGCAGGACTTTTCAATTTTATTATATGGTCCATGCTCACATATCCACTTGTTAAAACTTCAACTTTCATATATTATTACCTTTTATAATTCGCCTCGTAAAAGCAAATCCTTTAAATTTGCCTTGTTTACAACATGTCCTAAATATTTATCAATATCACTCAAATGAACTTCATTTACAGTTTCAGAATTTGTTGCTACACATTCCCTAACTACATATGGCTCATAATTATAATAAAAAGCATCCGTTACGGTCGCTCTTATACAGCAATTTGTTTTAGTACCTACTATAATTAGATTTTTTATTTCATTTTCTCTTAAAACCAAGTCTAGGTCTGTACCAAAAAAACCACTATATCTTCTTTTCTGTATTACATAATCTTCCGGCCTTACTTCAAGCATTGGATCAATTTCCACTCCAAAAGTTCCCTCTATACAATTCGGGCGCATTGTCGCAGCCTTTTTATCAGTTTTTCCGGCCCTATTACAATGTTGTAAATACACTATAAGACAATTGTTGTTTCTGCACAGTTCCAAAACTTCATTGATTTCCGGCAATATATTTCTGTTTTCCGGATAAAATACTAATCCGTTTGGATCTGTAAAATCTCTAACCATATCAACAATTATAAGTGCTGTTTTCATCTTTTCGCCTTTCTAGAAACTATAGCCTCTCACCTTTACATTCTTAAATTTCGTATATGAAACTGTAGCCAGTACTGTAACCATTATCACATAAGGTATAGTATCAAATACACCTGCCATCGGTCCTGCATTTATGCTTAAATTAACTGCAAGTGCTCTCGCAACTCCAAAAAGAATTGCATATAAAGATGATTCTACCGGTTTTCCTCCGCCACAGTAAATTGCAGCAATTGCTATAAAACCTCTTCCTGCTGTCATATCATTAGTATACATACACATACGTTCCAGAGACAAATTTATCCCTGCCAATCCTGCGCAAAATGCACCAAGTAAAATTGCCAAATACTTATATAGTTTGGTCTTCAGCCCTAGGCTGATAGCAGCCTCTTCATTTTCTCCAACAACTCTTACATATATTCCAAACTTTGTTTGATACATAATAACTGACATAACTATGATCCCAATAAATGCAAAATATGTAATAAATGTATGCCCACTAAAAATACTACCTACAATATCTATCGATCCGATAAATGGTATATTTATTTTAAAATCCGATACACTTATATTTTGCAAACTTATGTTTGAAATCCCCATCATATTCAAAGTAAATTTGGCTATAGCAGGTACAATAAAGTTTATTCCAAGTCCTATTACTATTACATTTCCTGATCTACTTACACCAAAATAAGAAAAAACCAAACCCCAAATCAGCGTAGTAACTATGGCTGAAGCTATTGCCACAAAAATATTGCCTGTAAAGTACATAACCAGTACAGATATAAATGCACCATTTAACATCATTCCTTCAAGTGCTATGTTCAAAACATTAGCTTTATATGCAAATATTCCACCTATTACACATAATATTATCGGTGCACTATGGTAAACGGTATCGTATAAAATACTATTTAGAAGAACCATTGCGTTTCCTCCATTTTATGTTTATTACTATACATATTATTTCTTTTCTTTTATAAATTTCACTGCTAAAAATAAAATCATAATTCCCTGAATTAATGCAACAATTTCCTTAGGTACAGAAGTATACATATTTATACTGTCGCTACCTGTTTTTAATGATGCATAGAATATAGAAGCTACCAATATGCCAATCGGTGTGTGTCCACCCAATAAAGCAACCAACATACCATCCCATCCTAATCCCGGATTTCCTGAGAAACTTAAAGTATATTTGAATTGATCACTAAGCATCCATCCTGCTCCAGCCATTCCTGAAAGTGCCCCACTAAGTAGCATAATCACTATTATCTTTTTTCCAACATTCATTCCAGAGGCTTCTGCAAACTCCGGATTTTTTCCTATTGCTGTTATTTCATATCCGAGTTTTGATTTTTTCATAACAAAGTACATAACAACAAGTATAATTATTACAATAATAAAGAATGCTGTTATTCTAGATTTACCGAATCTACTAAACATTGCTATATCCTTGATAGTTGGTGTTGCCACATAACCGGCATTTTTGTCTTTAAAAACACCTGTTGTTAGGTACTCTAAAACTTTGACAACTCCATAATTTAGCATCAAAGTCACCACCATTTCATTGACATTACATTTCACCTTTAATATCGCCGGTATGAGCGCGAATACCATTCCACAAATAACAGCAACTATAATACAGCTAAGTTTTTGAATAAAAGGATTTCCAACAGATATACCTGAACCTACCAATCCTGCAAAAAATCCCCCCAAAAGCATCTGCCCTTCTACTCCCATATTATATATATTGGCTTTAAAAGTAATTGCTATAGCAAGTCCAGTTAAAATCAATGGAGAAGCATAATGTAATGTATCCATAAAGCCTTTTGGTGTAAATAAAGATTTTTTTAGCAAAATCCAATATGCATATAATGGATTATTTCCTGTCCATAAAATAATAATTGCACCCAAAGCAAATGCAAGAATAACCGGAATTAATGAGTTTATAATATGCTTTAAAGCTTCATTGTTGCTTCTCATTTTTGTCCTCCCTTTTTATTCCTGCCATCAAAAGTCCTATATCCACCGTTGATACTTCTGTAGGAGAAATTTCACCTGTAATTTGCCCTTTATACATCACTATGACTCTGTCAGATAGACTCATTATTTCTGACAATTCACTTGATACCAGAATAACTGTATTTCCTTGATTCCTAAACTTTAGTATCTCCTTATGAATAAACTCAATAGAACCTATGTCTACTCCTCGTGTTGGTTGACAAGCCATAAGTATCTTTGGTTTTGATGCAAGCTCTCTGGCAATAATCACTTTTTGAGCATTTCCTCCTGATAGATTTCCAATAATCCCATTCTTATCACCCAATCTGATATCAAATTCCTCTATATATTTATCTCTTATCTTATCTATACTTTTTGAATTGTATAAACCATATTTCAAAATTTCTTTGTTGTCATGATAACCGGCAATACAATTGTCAGAAACACTCATTTCTCTACATAGTCCTGTAGCATATCTATCTTCCGGGATGATACCAAGCCCTTCTTTTCTAAGTTCTTTTGGCCACCAATTTGTTACATCTTTGTCATAGAATAATACTTCTCCACTTTCAGATTCCATAAGTCCTGTTAAAACCTTTATTAGCTCTGACTGTCCATTGCCTTCTACACCGGCTATTCCAAATATTTCGCCTTTATGCACTTTAAACGAGACATTATCGATAACCGTCTTTCCTTCATCATTTAATACATTTAAGTTATCAACTTGATAAACAACCTGTTTTTCTATAGTATGTTTCCTGTGATTTTCAACTGTCAAAGCTACATCTCTTCCTACCATCATTCTTGCAATCTCTTTTTCATCAGTGTCTTTTTTTAAAACATCACCTACAACATTTCCATTTTTTAATACTGTAATACTGTCTGCAAGTTCCATTACCTCTCTTAGCTTATGTGTAATAACTATTATGGTTTTTCCCTGTTCTTTTAAAAGTTTTAATGTAATAATTAAATCGTCTACTTCTTTGGGTGTGAGTACAGCAGTAGGTTCATCCAAAATAAGTATATCTACATTCCTATATAACATCTTAAGAATTTCTACTCTTTGTCTTTCACCTATAGAAATATCCTCAATTTTATCAGTTGGATTTAATTGTAGATGATTATCTTCAATCATCCTCGCCACTTTTTTTATTTCTTCATTTTTATCTATAAGAAAACCGTTTTTCTTTGTTATTTCAACACCCAATAAAATATTTTCATATACTGTAAGAGAAGATACCAATTTAAAATGCTGATGCACCATTCCTATACCTACTCCTATTGCAGTAAGAGGACTGCTCATCTTCACTTCCTCACCTCTGATAAGTATTTGACCTGAGCTTGGAGCAAGCAACCCATACAGCATGTTCATAAGTGTAGACTTTCCTGCTCCGTTTTCTCCTACAATACATCTAATTTCTCCTTCTTTTATATCCAGAGAAATATTATTATTGGCCACAAAGTCTCCAAATTTCTTGGTCAAATTTATTGTTTGAATTATACTTTTCATATATAGTATTCCATTACTTTATTTTTACATTAGGACATTTGCTCAGATCAAATTCTTCTCCATTTTGGGCATTAGTTACTTTGATAGTTCCGTCAGCAATCTTGCTTTCTACATCTTTTATTTCAGCCTTTATCTCTTCCCATTTTTCCTTACCTGATTCCTGAACATGTTTGCTTATTTCCTCTAAATCTGTAATAGATGTTGCTCCTGAAGCTAAAGAATAGGTTTGTACTCTATCCATACTACCAAGCTTTCCCTCGTTTGCAGCTTTAACAATTTCATAAACAGGCACATCTGTATTTTTCATAACACTTGTCAGTATATATCCGGGTTGCTGAGCATCTTTATTGGCATCTACCTGTATTGCAAGCTTTCCTTCTTCTTTAGCTTTTGATGCAACACCATCTCCTACTGCTCCGGCTACTGCAAATACCACATTTGCACCCTGATTATAATATGTACCTGCTACTGTACTTCCTGTAGCTGAATCTGCAAATCCCGCATCATATTTGGAGTAATAATCATAGTTTACACCAAGTTTTTCAGCCTCATAATTTATTCCTTCTATATAACCGTAAGAAAATACCGTAATACCGTTAGAATTTGTTCCACCTATAAATCCTACGGATCTTCCACCGCTTTCAGTCTCAGTAAACTTATAATCTGTATCACCAAACAGTTCCATTGCGTTCTCATTAACAAGTGTTGTTAAAGCTCCTGCAACAAATGATGATTCATGTACATCAAACAAAACACTTATTACATTATCGTGAATCTGGTTTCCTTCACTATCCTTATTTGGATTGTCATTCATACACACAAATGTTGTATCAGGATACATCTTGGCAATAGCATCTGCTCCTCCTGTACCATTGATTAAAGCCTCAAAATCATACTCCAAATTAAAAATAATTTGATATCCATCATCTGCCAAGCTCTCCAATGCCTTTGGAACTCCCGTTGTCGGTTCGACCACTTTGTATTCAATTCCAAAATCTTTCTCGGCTTTTTTTGCTCCTTCAATAGCTGTTTGGTTGTAACCATTATCATTTTGGCCTGCTGCTGAACATATAATAGCAACCTTTAGATTTTTACCATTGCTTCCACCTTTTGGAGACCCACCGTCTCCACCACAACCTGCTAATGTACTAGCCACCATCATCATAGTCAAAGCTACACTTACTAACCCTACTCTTTTCATTTTTATTCCCCTTTCACAATGTAATATTGTCATGTCGTCATGACCAGTTATATTGATACTAACATAGTCATAAAATTTTGTAAATATTTTAATGTCAGATAGTTTTATCCATTTTTTTTCTTATTTTAGAAAGTATATTCTTATCTATATTTAATATTTTTTATCTTCTATTTATCTATTATCCCCAATTTTCCAAATATAATTCCTACATTTTGCCAATTGATTTATCTTAAGAATTCTGTCATAATACTTACATAAATTCTAATATTTTAGGATTGTTACTGAGACGCAGGCAAGACCGAATTTACCATAGTACTATGGTTTATTTGGTTTTTTTATTGCTTTATGGTGGTGCGATGATCATTGAAAAAATTATAAATAATAATATAGTCTTGACCCATGACCATAAAAACAAGGAAATTATTGCCATGGGTAAGGGTATAGGCTTCGGCAGAAAAAAAGGAGATATTCTATCGGAGGCTGAAATAGAGAAGGTATTTCGTATCAAGGAAAATGAAATGCTTCTTAAGTTTCAGGATATGATTGCGGATATCCCTATTGAAAGAATAACTCTTACTGATGATGTCATTTCATATGCAATCAATGTAGAAAAGCTCAAACTCAGCCAAAGTATTTATCTTACTCTGGTTGACCATGTGAATTTTGCCATTGAAAGATTTAAAGAAGGTATGACTCCCGAAAATGCACTGATGTGGGAAATCAAAAGATTTTATCCTCAGGAATATGCGCTTGGACTTTATACTCTCAGACTCATAGATGATAGAATAGGACTTTCCCTTCCGGATTCGGAGGCAGGCTTTATTGCACTTCATTTTGTAAATGCGCAGTACAGCACTCATATGAAGGAGACCTTGAGTCTTCCGCATCTTATGAGAGATATAATGGATATTGTAAAAAGTGAATTGAATGTAGAGCTGAATGAAAACTCTATACATTACGAGAGATTTGTAACTCATGTGAAATTTCTTATTCAAAGGCTTTACAGAAATGAGATGCTTCATGATGATGATACGATTTTTGAGGATATGATGAAGGAAAAATATCCCGAAGAATTTGAATGCGGAAAAAGGATTGCAGAATATATAGAGATTGAGACACGTTCAAAGATAACAAGGATGGAAATGACCTATCTGGCAATTCATATAAAAAGAGTAACTATGGCAGAGGAGTAAAATATGTTCGGTTTATTTAAGAAGAAGAAAAATACATTTTTCAGCCCTATGAGCGGAAAAAGTGTTTCTATAAAAGAGGTTCCTGATGAGACATTTTCATCAGAGATGCTTGGAAAGGGAGTAGCAATAGTTCCAAATGACGGTCTTGTAACCTCTCCCGCTGACGGTAAGGTGACCATGGTTTTTGAAACCTTGCATGCTGTCAGTATATTAGCCGATACCGGTGAGGAAATTCTCATTCATATCGGTCTTGATACCGTAAAGATGAACGGTGAAGGATTCTCTTCCTTTGTAAAAGCAGGGGATAGAGTTAAAGCAAAAGATCCGCTTATACAGGCTGATCTTGAAAAAATAAAGTCAGCAGGATTTAGAACTATTACCATGATGCTTGTTTGCAATACTATGGATTTTAAATCTGTTGAAAGTATCACAGATATACCTGTGACTAAGGATAGTGAAATATTGGTAGTAATACCAAAATAATAAATTTTCTCTTTGACCGGCCGGCAAAGGGATGAGCTTAAATAATAAGGAGAAATTTTTATGAAGTATTTACAACGACTTGGGAAGTCTTTGATGCTTCCTGTAGCCTGCCTTCCTGTGGCGGCGATTTTGATGGGTATAGGTTATTGGATCGATCCCACCGGTTGGGGTGGAAATAACATAATAGCGGCTTTCCTTTTAAAGGCAGGCGGTGCTATCATCGACAATATGGCTATCTTGTTTGCCATAGGTGTCGCTGTCGGCATGAGTGATGACGGTGACGGTGCCGCAGCACTTGCAGGTCTTGTTTCATGGCTTGTTATCACAACTCTTTTATCAAAGGGTTCTGTAGCTATGTTTACAGGTGTTGAAGCTGATGCTGTTCCTGCAGCTTTCGGTAAGACACAGACTCAGTTTATCGGAATTGTTTGTGGTCTTATAGGTGCAGCTTGCTATAATAAGTTTAAAACAACAAAGCTTCCTGACGCACTCTCTTTCTTTAGCGGTAAGAGAAGCGTGGCTATTGTTACTGCAGGATTTTCACTTATTGCAGCTATCGTTTTATTCTTTATTTGGCCTCTTATTTACGGAGCATTGGTAAGCTTTGGTGAGGCAATTCTCAGCACAGGTGCTGTAGGTGCAGGTATCTACGGTTTCCTCAACAGACTTTTAATTCCGTTCGGACTTCACCATGCACTTAACTCAGTATTCTGGTTTGATGTTGCAGGTATCAATGATATCGGTAAATTCTGGGGAAGCGCAGAAGGCGGTGTTCTCGGACAGACAGGTATGTATATGTCAGGATTCTTCCCTGTAATGATGTTCGGTCTTCCCGGCGCTGCACTTGCTATGTATCACACAGCTAAGGATTCAAGAAAGAAAGCCGCTTACGGTCTTTTACTTGCAGCAGCTCTTTCATCATTCTTTACAGGTGTTACAGAGCCTCTTGAGTTTGCATTCATGTTCCTTGCACCGGTACTTTACCTTATTCATGCTCTTTTAACAGGTATTTCACTTGCTGTCGTTTCACTTCTTCCTATAAGAGCAGGATTTAACTTCAGTGCAGGTCTTGTTGACTGGGTACTCAGCTTTAAAGCTCCGTTTGCACAAAATCCACTTCTTTTGATTCCAATAGGTGTGGTTTACGGTGCTATATACTATGCTATCTTCCGCTTCGTTATTACAAAGTTTGACTTAAAGACTCCGGGTAGAGAGGATGATGAGGAAGAAGAGAAAAAAGCAGTTTTAGCTAATGATGACTTTACTGCAGTTGCAGCTATTATATTAGAAGGTGTAGGCGGTCCTGAAAACCTTACATCTATTGATAACTGTATCACAAGACTTCGCCTTGAGATCAAAGACTATACAAAGGTTGATGAAAAGAAGATCAAATCTGCAGGTGTTGCAGGTGTTATCAGACCTTCAAAGACTGCCGTACAGGTTATTATCGGTACAAAAGTTCAGTTCGTAGCAGACGAGTTCAAAAAACTTGCTAAAAATAAATAATAATTAACACACTTCATAAAAAGGGAGCATATCAAATATGCCCCCTTTTTATTTACCATAATTTTATTTTGCGGATAATGCAGCCATTGTAATGTAGTTATATGGCTGATTGAAATGAGGAAGGAAGAATATATCAAGCAATTTGAGCTTGTCTATAGTTACTTTCTCCTGTATTGCAAGTGAGAACATATGGATACCCATTGACATATCATATGTAGATGCCATCTGTGCTCCAAGTATAACTCTTGTCTTTGCATCATATACTATCTTTATATTTACCTTAGGATTTGTTGTTTCAATGAATGTTGCCTTTTGTAAATCTTCAAATGAAGTTGAAAGCACATCCATACCAAGCTGCTTTGCCTTCTGTTCGCTAAGTCCTGTAGATACAAGCTTCAAATCATAAATTGAAATAGCATTTGATCCCTGCACACCGATAGTCTCAAGTTTCTTTCCGCAAGCATTATATGCGGCTATAATTCCTGAACGTACGGCATTTGTTGCAAGTGCAATATATGACTTCTCTCCTGTAGAGTTGAAAAGTACTGTTGCACAGTCACCGATAGCATATACATCCTTCTTGCTTGTCTGCTGAGTTTCATCAACGATATATGCACCGTTTGACATTGTTTCAAGATAATCTTTTCCAAGCTCCGTATTAGGTCTGAATCCGATAGCAAGAATAACCATATCACACTGATATTCATTCTTATCTGTTACTATGGCCTCTACCTTGCCGTTACCCTTGATCTCCTTTACAGTCTCACCGAAAGCAAGTTTAATTCCGTGATCTGAAAGGTTCTTGTCCATAAGTGCACTGAACTCAGGATCATAGTAGCTTGAAAGTGAAGTATTTGCTATATCAACGACTATTACCTTCTTATTATGTCTCTCAAACGCCTCTGCAAGTTCTACTCCGATATATCCCGCACCGACTACCGCAATTGTCTTTATCTCAGGATTTTCAAGTTTCTTAATTACCTCTTCGGCATTCTGGAAAAGCTTTACAAGCTGAACATTCTCCAAGTCTCTACCCGGTATCGGCGGTACTATAGGAAGTGAACCTGTAGCCAGTATCAACTTATCATAGCTCTCTTCCACCTTCTGACCGTTCTCCAAAGTTGCGTATACAAACTTTTTATCAAAGTCTATTCTCTCAACCTTGCTGTTCATATTTACTTTTGCACCCTGTGACTCAAGTTTTTCCTTGTTTGAATAGAAAAGTCCGTCCGGCTTTGATATCTGACCACCTATCCAAAGTGCCATACCACAACCCAAAAAGCTTATATTTGAGTTCTGATCAAATACTACTACCTCATCTCCCTCATTAAACCCTGTGATTGTATTGATTGCACAAGTACCTGCATGATTTGCTCCAACAACTACTATCTTGCTCATATTTTCCTCCAAAATATATTTTAATATTTATTTTTGACTTAATGACTCTGTCTTTTTAAAACACAGCTATTTAATTCATTGTCATCTCTTTAACAAATTGTACTATGTTTTATAACTTTTAACAAGTATTTTCGAGCTTGTACAGTTAAATTTTTTAAAATATATTTTGTATACAATGAATATAAAAAGAGCTGCTGCCCCATAGATGTAT
>CAKAQP010000048.1 GCA_916720285.1 uncultured Lachnoanaerobaculum sp.
AGAAGTATCTTTTATTACATCTTTTATTTTCTGGTACTTAAATCCCTGCCTCATTATTGATACAATTATTTTTTGTTTTTTATCCGGTTCTTCATTTTCAAAGTAATGTTTCTTATCAAGAAGCTTTTTTATCATTGGCTCTTCATCTACTTCCAATGATTCCAAGGCATTATCTATAATCTCTTTGTTTATGCCCTTTTCCATTAATTTATATTTTAATTTCATTTTGCTGTACTTATCTTTATATGTATTGATGTATCGATCGGCGTATCTTTCATCATTTATATATCCGAATTTTTTTGCCTTTTCTATAGCCTCTTTTATGGCTTCTTCCGGATAAAATGAGAGCTTCAGCTTTTTTATTATATCATTTTCCGACTTAAAGGATTTCTCAAGTATATGCATAAGTCTTGCAAAAGCTCTCTTCTTTAAAACCGGATAGATGGTAATATAATATTCCTCTTCATCTATCTCTTTTCCAACAGCAATATCCAGCCTTCTGATCTCTCCATTGTACAATCCAAGACTTTCTCCGTCTTGAAATATAACTTTACTTTTTTTAGTATTCAGAGGGATAATTTCACTTACAATCAATCTTCTTCCTCGAGCTCTATTCCTGTTGCTTCATCCATATCATCTTCTATGAGTGAACCGTCAAACTCTTCTTCATCATCTACAGAGTCATACTCCAGAGTTTTGCCGTTTTTTTCTTCTTCCTGTACAAATTTTTCTCTGATCTGTTCCTCTATTCTCTGACAAATTTCAGGATTTTCCATAAGAAAGGTTTTGGCATTTTCTCTTCCCTGACCTATTTTATTTCCTTCATAGGAGTACCATGCACCGCCTTTTTCCACAACGTCACTTGCAACCGCCAGATCAAGTATCTCTCCGGACTTTGATATACCGAGTCCGTACATTATGTCAAACTCCGCCTCTTTAAATGGAGGTGCCACTTTGTTTTTAACGACCTTTATTCTGGTCTTGGTTCCTATGATATCACCGCCCTGCTTTATCTGCTCAACTTTTCTTACATCAAGTCTTACAGATGCATAGAATTTTAAGGCTCTACCTCCGGTGGTGGTTTCAGGACTTCCAAACATTACACCTATCTTATCTCTAAGCTGGTTGATAAATATAACTATACAATTGCTCTTGCTTACTATACCTGTAAGCTTTCTGAGTCCCTGGCTCATAAGTCTTGCCTGTAAGCCCATATGGGAATCTCCCATATCGCCTTCTATCTCACCCTTTGGTACAAGCGCCGCTACAGAGTCGACTATTATAATATCAATAGCACCGGACCTTACCATAGTCTCTGTAATTTCAAGTGCCTGCTCTCCATTATCAGGCTGTGATACGTAAAGCTCGTTTATATTTACACCTATCTTCTCTGCATAAGCAGGATCAAGCGCATGCTCAGCATCAATAAATGCCGCAATACCGCCAAGCTTCTGAGCTTCCGCAACCATATGAAGTGCTACTGTTGTCTTACCTGATGACTCGGGTCCGTATACCTCTATGATTCTTCCCTTTGGAATACCGCCTACACCTAATGCTATATCAAGTCCCAGTGAACCTGTAGGAATGGTCTCTACAAACATATGTGTATTTCCGTCTCCAAGTTTCATCACTGAACCCTTACCGTATGCCTTCTCTATCTGTGTCAAAGCAGACTCAAGCGCTGCCTGTTTCTCACTTTTTTCCATTACTCTTTTAACCTGTTGTGCTGCTTTGGAACTTTTTTCCTTTTTCATAACAACCTCCATCGAATGTATGTTCTTGTTTTATTGTATATGCTTCTCTTTTATTTGTCAACAATGATATAAAGGGAATTAAAATTAAGACATAAAAACTAAGAATATAAAGTACTTATTGAATTTTTTGAAAAATAGAATATCTGCCATGTGATATGATTGTAACATAAAAAAGGCAGGATTGCATCAATTATGCATCCTGCTTTAATATATTATTTATCCTTACTGTTTGCAGTGATTTCACCTTCACCTACACCTTCTGTAGACTCCTTCATAAATAAAACTTTAGGTGTCAAAACTATCAATATAAGATCCATCCATATACTGTAATTTCTTATGTAGTGTAAATCGAGCTTTAATTTATCATAAGGTGTTGTATTATACTTACCGTGAACCTGTGCATATCCTGTGAGTCCCGCCTTCATTTTAAGTCTCATTGAAAACTCCGGCAGCTCTTCCATATACTCTGCAGCAATCTCCGGTCTCTCAGGTCTTGGACCTACAAGGCTCATCTCTCCCTTTATTATATTAAAAAGCTGTGGAAGTTCGTCAAATCTGGTAGCTCTTAAAATCTTTCCGACTGCCGTGATTCTGTCATCATCTTCTCCTGCAAGTCTTGCTATACCGTCTTTTTCCGCATCCTCTCTCATGGTCCTGAACTTATATATTTCAAAGAGCTTTCCATCCAGTGTAAGTCTGGTCTGCTTATAGAAAACCGGTCCTCTGTCTGTAAGATGTATTGCCGCACCGAACATAACAAACAGGGGCAGTGTAACTATTATACCTATTACACTGACTACAACATCTATAATTCTCTTTACAAGCATCTGATCGGCTTGCAGTCCCTCATTTCTTGAAAGAAGTATCGGTGTATCAAAAAGATTCAAATTTGTGGAGGTTCTGATTAAGATATCACTTATCTTAGGTATCATATATACTCTGACACCTGCATCATAGCATTTCTTTAAAAGCAGATTTCTTTCATGTGAAGGTATATCGCCTACAACCATTCCTTCAAACTCCTCCGCTCTTTTCATTATTTCATCAATACCGACTTTGGTACTTATTACTCCGCCGATTATGTACTTGTCATCTCTTGCACCTATTTTTTCCATTATAGAAAATACAGGTCTGTTTCCATAGACAACAAGGAGTTTTCTAGGTGGAAAAAATACACCGTATATCCACTGAAATAAAAAAACCCAGGCACACACCAATGCTGCATCTATAAGCGTTAATATAATAAATGATGTCGGTGCATGAAACCTTTTATCAACCAGTGCCAATATAAAATATCCTATTACATTAGCTATCAAAAGCGATAAAATATGAGAATATATTATATTTCCTCTCTTTAAATAGCCTATCCTTAAGCCGCCATATGTCTGCAGAAAGAAAAATAATAACATTCCATACATTGCAGCCAACAGCCAGATTCCTCTTCTCCAGAATCTTACTTCTATAATAGTATTCAGATAAAAATGCCATAGCGCCCAATAAAGCCCTATTTCAATGAGCAATATGATAGCTGCCGAACCGAATTTTACAATTCGTTTATACTGTTCCTTTGTATTCATATCTCCTCCAATACCTCTCTCACTCCGATACTATTGTAGCATATTTTTTGTGTATGTATTAATAATTTTACATTAAGAGATAAAACTTTTATACAGACCTTAGCAGACTTTCAAGTTCATCATAGTTTTCAATATGATTAACCCTATCCCTAAGCGCCGATGAGCCCTTCATACCATGAGTGTACCATGCAACATGCTTTCTCATCTTTCTTATGGCCATAATTTCATCATCATATTGCATTTGCAGTTTGCAATGTTTAAGTATCATATCTATAACTTCGTCTTTTGTAGGCTTTTCTATACTTTCCCCGTTCAAATATCCTCTGATTTCTTTGAATATCCACGGATTTCCTCTTGCCGCCCTGGCAATCATTATTCCGTCACAACCCGTATACTCATACATTTCTTTTGCGCTTTTTCCGTCTACCACATCTCCGTTTCCAATTACCGGAATACCAAGCTCTGACTTTACGGCCTTTATAATGCTCCAATCCGCCTTACCGGAGTAATACTGTTCTCTGGTTCTGGCATGTACGGCAACAGCACTTACCCCTGCCGCTTCGGCTATCTTTGCAATCTCAACCGCATTGATATTGTCGTCATTGAAACCTTTTCTTATCTTTAATGTAACAGGCTTTTTTACGCTCTTTACAAGCTTTGTAAGTATCTCCTCTACAAGTTTCGGATTTTTCATAAGCGCCGAGCCTTCACCGTTATTTACTATCTTAGGCACAGGACAACCCATATTGAAGTCGAATATATCAAAGTCTCTTTCCTCTATACTTGCGGCAATCTGTGCAATTATATCAGGATCCGATCCGAAAAGCTGCAATGCAACAGGATGTTCCCCTTTATCTATTTTCATAAGCGGTTCCGTGTTTTTGTTTTTAAAATAGATAGCCTTTGCACTCACCATCTCTGTAACGAGAAGTGAAGCTCCCATTTCTTTGCATAAATGACGAAATGGCAAGTCACTTACACCTGCCATTGGTCCTAGGCACAAACCGCCTTCTATATTTATATTTCCGATTTTAAAATCTTTCAGCATTATTCCTTATTCTTTCTAAAAATAAACAGCTTTGAAAAAATATAATTAAGTATAACTACGACCACACTTGAAACTATTTTTGCAATTATCCAGTTTCTCTTTAATAAGTCCACTCCCACAAACATAATCGCCGTGTCCAAAAAACCTGTAAACAATCTTGCCGTAACAAAAGCAAGTAATTCCTGTGCGAGTTTTGAAAGTCCAAAACTTTTACTTTTAAATACCCATATTTTATTTGTTATAAAGGCAAAAAGAACGGATAATATCCATGCAATTGTATTGGATACCAAGTTCGGAAATTGAAGTTTTGTATAGCAAATATGATATGCCGCAAAATTTACGAGAGTGGTCAGCACACCAAAAATAAGATACAGTATTACACTCTCATATTTTTTTATATAATATGATATTCTTTCAAGCATATTATTCTGCACTCTCTCCCAATATCACCACTTTATAAAACAATTCAAGCTGTGACAAAAGCTCTTCTTTTTTTCTTTGGTATAAGCTTATCTTCAATCCGCTCTCTATTTCATCAAAATAAAAATCGGCATCATCAACTCTTACACAAAAGCTCAAATTTCCGAATTTATCAAATTCCATAGTAAGTATGCCTCCCGCCTCTTCAGCAAAAGACACACACATTATTTTGAGTTCATTTTTTATCTCATCCGGCAAAAGCTTAAACTTTTCATTGAAATAATACTTCTGAACATATGAGCTGGCACCACATAGCACCATGTTTTCACTGTTTGTCCAATCGTAATTATATCCGTCTATCATTTCAGGCATATTATCTTACCAAAAGCTTGCTTATTCTGAATTGATCTTCCGGTATATCCTTAGTCATTGCCAATGCTTCCTGAATATCAAAGTCAACAAACTCACCGTTTTTGTATGCAACAAGTCTGTTTGAATGACCGGCCAATAAAAGCTCTACAGCCTTTGCGCCCATAATTGATGCGTAAACTCTGTCCTTACATGTAGGCGCACCACCTCTTTGCATGTAACCGAGGATTGTAGCTCTTGTCTCGATTCCTGTAGCAGCTTCAATTCTCTTTGCCATGGAAGTTGAATGTCCGATTCCCTCGGCATTGATTATGATGTGATGCTTTTTTCCACGTTTTCTGTTTTCAATGATTCTGTCTATCAACACCTGCTCGTTTCCGTCATATCTCTCAGGTAAAAGCACATCCTCGGCACCGTTTGCAAATCCGCACCAAAGTGCAATATATCCTGCATTTCTACCCATTACCTCGATTATTGAACATCTCTCATGTGATGTGGAAGTATCTCTTACCTTATCAATAGCCTCCATTGCAGTATTTACCGCAGTATCAAATCCTATAGTATAGTCTGTACATGCTATATCAAGATCGATAGTTCCCGGTATTCCTATGGTATTTATTCCAAGAGCTGAGAGTTTTCCGGCACCTTGGAATGATCCGTCACCACCTATAACGACAACTCCGTCTATACCATGTTTTCTACAGATTTCAGCACCCTTTTTTTGTCCCTCCGGTGTAGTAAACTCCTGGCATCTTGCAGTATAAAGAATTGTACCACCTCTGTGAATGATTTCAGACACGCTGGTACTGTCCATATCTACTATCTCTTCCTGTAAAAGTCCTGCATAACCTCTCATTATTCCCTTTACATTTATTCCGTTATGTATTGCTGTTCTGACTACCGCTCTGATAGCCGCATTCATTCCCGGTGCATCTCCACCACTTGTCAAAACACCTATAGTTTTTATTGCCATATATTTCCTCCTATTTTAAAAAACGGATCTACTCTTTTTCTCTTTATATAGTATATCTAGGTAAGAGTATACATATATAAATATCTACATCATTTTATATTAATGAAAAACATTTTTCAATAGTCTTGTCATGGAATTAACAAATTATAGTTTTAAAAATGCAAAGAGCATTATCAAAAAATCTAAAACAGATTTCTTAATAATGCCCTTTTATATGCACGTCTTGCTTCGAATGCCATTCACAAGCGTTACAAGAGCAGTTAGCTCTGCGGCGGCTATCTCACGGCACATGAAAGGTCTTCCTTAGTGCTGCTACATTCCTGTCCTGACACGGTTCGAAAGTTTCCATTGCGTGGGGACCCCCACTTCAACACCACTTACTCCAGACTGCCAAGCAAATGAACACCCTAGGCAAGACATCACCCCTACTAAAGCGGATTGTAGGTACAGGACACCGCTATCTTCCCGGCTGTGCATTAACAAGTATACTTGCAATGATCTATATTTGTCAAATGATTTTTATGTGCTAAAACAATTGCTCTTTCATCCTTTCAAGCAAACTTATAGCAAATTCCATCCTGTCCTCGGTTGAGATTTTCTCCTTATCCCTGTACTCCCAGTTCAATACCTTATCATATTTTACAGACAAATTCTTTCCGAAAGACTTTAAGAAAGCATCCAGGTTATCCATTTTTATATCCTTATTTTCTCTCATTGTCCACTTTATCTGCAATTTGTTCACAATAATATCTGTTATAAACATACTGCTTGCCAGAGCCTTTATTCTTGCAACATACAAAAGATTGGCCACAGACTTCGGCATCTCACCGAATCTGTCTATAAGCTCATCCTGCATATCAAGGAAATCCTCCTCGGTTTTTACCAATGCTATCTTTTTATATATCTCAAGCTTCGTCTCTTCATTTGAAATATAGCTGCTTGGAATATAGGCACTGCTGTCTATCTCCACACTTGCCTCCACTTCCTCTTCCACAGGCTTTCCTGTCTTTAAAGCTCTGACTGCAGTGTTTAAAAGTTTCACATACAGGTCATATCCCACCTCTTCCATATGACCATGCTGTGTAACACCAAGAACGTTTCCGGCTCCTCTTATCTCAAGATCTCTCATCGCAATCTTTATTCCGGAACCGAGTTCCGTAAACTCTCTTATTGCCTTAAGTCTCTTTGAAGCTTCCTCGGACAAAAGTTTATTTCTCGTATACATAAGGAAGGCATAGGCACTTCTTTTGCTTCTTCCGACTCTACCTCTAAGCTGATAAAGCTGTGAGAGTCCGAGTCTGTCCGCATCATGAACGATTATGGTATTGGCATTCGGAACATCAAGGCCTGTCTCCACTATGGTTGTGGTTACCAATACATCGACATCACCATTGATAAAATCGACCATTCTTTCTTCCAAATGTCTCTCATCCATTCTTCCATGCACATATTCCACATTTATATCAGGTAAGAGTGCTCTGACATGTGCGGTAACTTCTTCTATATTGTTGACTCTGTTATACAGATAGTACACCTGACCGCCTCTGGCAACCTCTCTTCTGATAGCCTCTTTAACCGTCTCATCATGATACTCCATTACATAGGTCTGTATAGGCTTTCTGTCAACAGGCGGCTCTTCCAATACCGACAAATCTCTGATACCTGAAAGTGACATATGAAGAGTTCTGGGTATAGGTGTTGCGGTAAGCGTAAGCACATTTACATTCTCACAAAGCTGCTTTAATTTCTCCTTATGCCTTACACCGAATCTTTGCTCCTCATCCACTATCACAAGTCCGAGTTTTTTAGGTACTACATCCTTTGATAAAAGTCTGTGTGTTCCTATCACTATATCCACAAGACCTTTTTCCAGATCACTGACAGTCTGATTCTGCTCTTTCTTTGTATTAAATCTTGAAAGCAAACCTATTTTTACAGGAAAATCCTTCATTCTCTGAACAAATGTATTATAATGCTGTCTTGCAAGAATAGTTGTCGGAACAAGGTAAAGTACCTGATATCCTTCCTGTATTACCTTAAATGCAATTCTTAAGGCAATCTCGGTCTTACCATATCCCACATCTCCGCATATCAGACGATCCATTATCTTTCCACTCTCCAAATCTCTCTTGGCATCCTCTATAGCTTTTATCTGATCATATGTCTCCTCATACTCAAACATTTCTTCAAACTCTCTTTGCCAAAGAGTATCCTCGCCGTAAAATACTCCCTGTCCTTTAAGTCTGGCGGCATAGAGTTCCACAAGCTCTTTAGCCATCTCTTCGACTTCCGTCTTTACTCTTGATTTGGTCTTGCTCCACTCCACTCCGCCAAGCTTATTGAGTTTAGGCTTTTTTATTTCTCCACTGCCGTATTTTTGTATTCTGTTAAGCTTTGAAACCGGTACAAAGCAGTTGTCACCACCCTGATATTCGATCTTTACATAGTCCTTAATTACATCGTCTCTTTCTATCTTTTCTATACCTTTATAGATTCCAAGACCATGATCTTCATGTACTATATAATCACCAATATGCAGCTCACTTAATGAAGTTACTCTGTCACCCTCATATTCTTTTTCTCTTCTCTTTTTCTTCTTAGGAGTTTTAAAAATATCCGTTTCCGAGATCAAAGCAAAGTTGATTGCCGGATATTCAAAGCCGGAGTGAATATTCCCAACAAATATTGCAATCTGCCCCGGAGCGATACTTACATCTTTTTCCCCTTCCGAAAAGAAAGCATCCAAGGAATAATCATTTCTAAAACTGTCCGCAAGTCTCTTTGCTCTGGTCTTTGATGCACAAACAAGAGCAACTCTGGTTTTGTCAGACCTGTACTTTTTCAAATCATCCACAAGATTTGTAAAATCTTCATGATATACTCCGCTCATTCTTGAAAACACCGAGTACATTGCTTTGATTTCCAATTCCTTTATTCTGTTATCAAGCCCTGTAAGTGCAATACTCGGTGCTTTATTTAAACTGTAAAAAACCTCATCCGCTCCGAATATATCTGGAATATCCTCTTTTTTGTACTGCCCCGATTCTATTCTTCCAGCTGCACTTTGATTATATTCATTTTCCGTTCTTCTTGCCTTGTCCATGGTTCTTGCAGGCTCATCAATATATATAAGGGTATTTTTATAATCAAAATATCTTAAAAATGACTGTTCACCGCCAAGTACCTTTTCCCTTGCGGGATAAATATTTACATATTCAAGCTCATCTATTGATCTTTGACTGGCGGGATCGAAGCTTTTCATAGCATCTATTTCATCATCCCAAAGTTCTATTCTTACAGGATATTCTTCAGTAAGTGGGAAAATATCTATTATTCCACCTCTTATGGAAAACTGCCCGGGATTGCTTGTTTCAAAGCTTCTCTCATAACCTATATCTGTCAGCTTTTTTGATATCTCTTCTATATCGATAATATCTTCTTTTTTTATCTCCAAAGTGGTTTCACAAAACTTTTGATAATCTTCAAGTTTATCCATAAGAGCGTCCACAGTTGTTACTATAACTCCGCTCTTATCTTCTCTTAAATGTTTCCAGACTTCCACTCTTTTTGCTGTTATCTGTGAAGATCTTATATCCGCCGTAAAAAACAAAAGATCCCTTGCCGGATACAGATAAACCTCGTCCAAAAAGCAGCCTATATCTTCATATAGCCTGCCAGCATTATCCTCATCATATGATATAACAAGTTTCCAAGCCTTTTCTTCTTTCATAAGCTCGGAAATCAGATGTGCTTTTCCCGGCTCGGACATATCACTGACCTGCACCGGGAATTTTTCTTTTTTTATACTTTCTTCTAAAGATTCAAAATCCGCTAATCTTTTTAAGGGATTTTCAAATAAACTCATATTATTCCTTACTTTGTCTTTTTGGTATTGTATCTGTTCATTGCAGTGTCGTACTGACCGTCCACCATAAGCTTTATCGCCTCTATGGCATCAGATGCCGCCTCATCAAGCAGTTTCTTGTCTGTATCGCCAAATCTGCCCAGTACATGATCTGCCAGATCCATCTTCGCCGGCTTTTCACCCACTCCCACCTTAACTCTCGGAAAATCTGATGTTCCCATATGTGCAATCAATGACTTGATACCATTGTGACCGCCTGCACTACCCTTTAATCTGATACGCAAATTTCCCGGTTCCAAGTTTATATCATCATAAACCACTATTACATCTGTAGCTTCTATCTTAAAATAATCCATAAAGGCTCTCACAGATTCTCCGCTATTGTTCATATAAGTCTGCGGCTCCAAAATAATTGCCTTTTCATTCCCTATTCTGACCTTTGCAAAAAGTCCCTTATATTTTCTTTCGGATATATCCTCGCCAAGCTCATATGCAAGTTTTTCCACAACATAAAAACCCGCATTATGTCTGGTATTTACATACTCTCTTCCGGGATTACCCAAACCAACTATTAACTTCATTTTACTTTCTTTTCTATCTTTATCAAATAAACTATTTAATATACCAAGTAATGCCATTGTAAAATTATATAGCCGGGCTATATAGCTTTCCTCTTATATTTCCGGATACCTTTATCTCTTTATATTCTACCGGATACATTCTTGTAGACATCACCTGTTTACCGTCATTTACAAATATTTCCACAGAACTTGCATCAATCATAAGTCTTAGATTTTCTATACTCTTGGTTCTTAAAAATCTTTTTTCTCTACCATATCCGTTTGCAATAAATGAAAGCTCCAAATCCCCTCTGCCTGCATCAAAATCAAGCTTTAAAGTATCAAATATCTCTATCTCAAACTTATCGCCGAAGTTTTGAAGTTCCAAATCAAATGCTCTCTTATCATCCAAAACCTGATAGGAAGTATTTTCTTCGTCATACTCAAACAGCTCTTTTCTTAAGTGTTCAAATTCTTTAACAGGCTTCATATACAATGTATTATTGGCAAAGTCAAGCTCTCTGAATACACTCATACAATGCTGATATCCGTATTCTATAGTGGGATTTGTATAGCTTGCATCAGGCATACCCATCCATCCAAGCAGCAGTCTTCTTCCGTCATGTACAAATGTCTGTGGTGCGTAAAAGTCAAATCCGAAGTCAGCTTCCTTATACTCTGTTATAAAACCGTTGGTCCTAAAATCCCCTTCTATAATAAAGTATCCGCAGGAGTAAATATTTTGGAATTCATACTTTCCTCCTTCAAGTCCCTGTGGACATGCCATCAAGATCCATTGTCCGTTTATCTCAAAAAGGTCCGGACATTCCCACATATATCCGATTCTTGCCATGGTCTCAAATGTACGGATATGCTTCCAGTTATCCAAATCTTCAGACTCAAAAACCAGCACTTCTCCCTTATCTTCCATAGTACTGGCACCGATTACCATGTAGTATTTGCCCTCATATTCAAATACCTTCGGATCTCTTACATGGCAGGACAGTCCTTCCGGGTAGTCCTTATTATACATAACTACCTTACCCGAATCCGCATTTATCCCGTCCTTACTTGTTACATGAACGGTATTATTCTCTCTACCCTCGTATATATAGTCAAAGTCTCCATCTTTTTTTACATTTCCTGTATAGAAGATATGCATGATATCATCCTTTATAATTGCCGAACCTGAGTATGCACCGTTTTTATTATAGTCATACTCAGGTGAAAGGAATATAGGTGCTTCCTCCCAATTGATAAGATCCTTTGACTTTAGATGTGCCCAGTATTTATTACCACCTGTCGG
The DNA here is from genome assembly GCA_916720285.1 of uncultured Lachnoanaerobaculum sp. Taxonomy (GTDB): domain Bacteria; phylum Bacillota; class Clostridia; order Lachnospirales; family Lachnospiraceae; genus Lachnoanaerobaculum. Next base: position 11,873 of record CAKAQP010000048.1, read on the forward strand.
CTCATATGCATACTGATAAAACACATGATAATATCCTTTAAAAAAGCAAAGCCCGTTAGGATCGTTCAGCCATCCGCTCTTTGGTTCTATATGATATTTTTGTCTCCAATTATTCATTTTATTTCCTATCTATTGATTATCACTTACCTGTCTGTTACTGATTTCAAGAAGCTTACTTCTCATTTCATTTTCTATATTTCTTAACTCGGCTTCCGCTTCTTTTCTTTTCTTTCTACCCTCATCCTGTATCTTTATAACTTCATCAAATGTGGATATAAGAGTTTTATTTGTGCTCTTTAATGTCTCAATATCTATTATTCCACGCTCGGATTCCTTGGCTGTTTCTATGGTAGCGGCCTTTAAGCTTTCGGCATTTTTCTTTAAAAGCTCATTTGTCATATCCGACACAGCCTTTTGCGCCTTTGCGGCATCTGTGGAATGCTTTAGTCCTATAGCTATTACCATCTGATTTTTCCAAAGCGGAATGGTGTTTACAATGGTTGACTGTATCTTATCGGACATCATGGAATCATTGTTTTGAATGAGTCTTATCTGTGGTGCCATCTGTAATGATACCGTCTTTGTAAGTTCCAAATCATGTATCTTCTTTTCAAAGCGGTTTATCATCTGTGAAAAGTCTTTAGCCTTTTGTGTGTCCTCAGGCAGTCCGCTTTCATCAGCTTTTTTTATAAGTTCAGGCAGTTCTACATTGTTTGCTCTTTCAAGTCTTTTTTTACCTGCCATAATATACATTGACAATTCCTTGTAGTAGTTCATATTGAGCTCATACATCTTATCAAGCATCAGTACATCCTTCATCAAAGTTACCTGATGATCCTCTAAAGCCTTTGAAATATTATTGACATTTACTTCCACCTTGTCATACTTCGCCTTAATATTTGCAAGCTTATTTCCGCTCTTTTTGAAAAATCCGAAAAATCCCTTGTCCTCTTCATCAATTTCCAAAGAACGTATCTCACCCACCACTCCGGCAAGCATATCGCCTATCTCACCAAGATCCTTGGTCTTAACTCTTTCAAGAGCATTCTCAGAAAATTCGGCAATCTTTTTTTGACTTCCAACGCCATATGTAAGTACAGCCTGTGAATTGTTTATATCTATTTTAGAAGAAAACTCCTCTACAAGTCTTTCTTCTTCAGGTGACAGTTTTATCTGAGGTGTACTCTCAGGCTTTGCAGCCTCCACTACAACAGTTTCAGGTGCCTTCTCCTCAATATTGAAGGTCAGACTTGGACCTTCCTTTAACATATCATCCAGTGAATCCATATTTATTTCATTGTTCTTTAATTCATTATCATTCATAGTCTCACCTCTCATCCTCTTCCATTCCGCCACCTATCAGTCCTTCTTTTGCAAGCATAACTTTTAATAATGCCGCATCGGTGTCCGCATCAAATGCGGTAT
>CAKAQP010000049.1 GCA_916720285.1 uncultured Lachnoanaerobaculum sp.
TAATGCATTTAATATAAGCAAGAAATAAATATCTTTAAATAAAAAATACGAAAAATTACTATTGAAAAACAATGATTTTGAACCTGTTTCAATATTAAAGGATAATGGGACAATTTTTTAAAAAAAATAGAAAATGATTTCAAACCAAAAAATCTATATGATAGATTTAATAATTACAGATCTACAAATTATAATTCTCCGGTACCGGGACTGGGACGGGACTAAAAATTTGAAAATGTCTTATAATTAGATGGATTTGGTGATACTCTAAAAAATAGAACCTAGTATTTTGAACGGTTTGGTATATATCGTACGTTTGGAAAAGAAGAATGGGAGTAAATAAAATAACGCCACAAATCCTTTAAATACAAGGGTTTGTGGCGTTTTTATATGTGGCTTGAGTACAAAATGAGTACAGGAAAGATAGCGAAATATTTTAATATATTGATAGTTTAATAATATAGTACATGTATCCATAATACTTAAATACATTATTGATATTCTTCATCTTCCGGAATAACTAAATGGTCTATATAATCCATAACTTCTTCATAAGTAGGTTTACGCCCCAATTGCTCTTCTAACATATTTAAAAGATCAAATACTGATTGAGAGTCAGATTTTATACCATCACGCATAGCTTTGTTAGGGTCGATTTCATATACAGGTATACTGACCTTTATAGAATCATCAAGAAGTGTATTATCGGTAACTTGTTTAGGCTTGATAATAAAGAAATCCTTAACAATACAAAGTATTGAAACGATTATAAGCACTGTAGCAACAATATTTTCATTAAGCCAAGAAACTTTAGCAATGAATTCATTAAGCTTGAAAGCTAAGAATAATGCCAGGGAACCTGTACATAAAATAGCTATCAGATAGTTACCTGAAAGATTTAATAGTATCCCAAAGAGTGATGAGATTAAATATACTGCTGAAGCCATTAATAATCCGCCAGTAACAGTACCAATTTTAAATGCACCACGAATATAATCATGGTATTGTTGATTGTAGAGAAATTTTCGAAGGAGCTGTGAGATATTCACTAGCTGCTGCTAAAAAGGACGAAGGAAGTCAGTGAGGATTAAAGAGTACCAGGAGGTATTGAAGAGACATCTCCTTTTTCGTATAAAAATGAAATTTAACTTAGGTAAAAAATTGTGAGGTATGAGACGGAAGCTTTTTTATAAATCGTCCCTATTTTTTCAAGTAACTTCAGGTTGTGTTTTCGCTATTTTATATAGTATAATTAAAATAATTTGGAGGTGTTTTATGAGTGCTTCTTATAAAAAATTATGGATCCATTTAATAGAAAAGAATATGAAAAGAACCGACTTAATCAATCTAACAGGAATTACCTCAAATACCTTAGCTAATATGGGTAAAGACGAATATATATCAATGAAAAACTTAGAAAGAATATGTAAAGCAATGAATCTTACTCCAAGCGATATCTTGGAATTTGTGGAGGATTAGCAAATGAAAGATGATAACACTTTGATACCGATAGAGGAAACAAGCATCACAAATCTAATCTACACCATTCGTGGGAAGCAGGTAATGATTGACAGGGACTTAGCTGACTTATATCAGGTTCAAACCAAAAGGTTGAATGAGCAAGTCAAAAGAAACTCGGCTAGATTTCCTGAAGAGTTTTGCTTTAGACTTAGTGCAGAAGAAAAGAATGAACTGGTCGCAAATTGCGACCGGTTCACTACCATAAAACATTCATCATCGAATCCATATGCTTTTACGGAACAAGGCATTGCTATGCTTTCCGCTGTCCTTAAAAGTGATATTGCAGTAGAAGTAAGCATAAGGATTATGAATAGTTTTGTGGAGATGAGAAAATTCCTGCTTTCAAATCAACAACTTTTTTCGAGGCTGGATAGAGTGGAGTTAAAACAGTTAGAAACAGATAAGAAACTTGAAGAAGTATTCAACTACATTGCGAGCAATACAGAGGTAAAACAAAAGATCTTTTTTGACGGACAAATCTATGATGCCTTCAGGTTTATTGCAGATCTAATTGGAAAAGCACAGAGCAAACTGATTTTGATTGATAATTATGTGGATGTAAATACACTTAATATACTTTGTAAGAAGAATTCAGGAGTTGACGTATTGATTGCAACATCTGGAAAAGGAAACTCGTTTTTTGATTATTGATGACAAAGAAGGATACTTTATCGGTGCATCTATAAAAGACGCCGGCAAGAAGAGTTTTGCGATAACAAAAATTGAAGATGGAAAATTGGTTCAGGATTTGATCAATAAAGTTAAGTAGGAGGAGTTTAGTGATTAAGGATAATATCTTATATAATGAGAGTGCAAAACCTGTTTTACTTTCCTTTATGAAGTTTTCCATCAAGCCTCTTTTACAATAGAACTTGATAAGATATTCAGGGGATGACTCCATGTTTGTAACAATGAATGTATACATGTAAGTCATTTGGTTTTCAGGTTTTTCAACTTTATAGACAACACGTCTTTCATAAGGCCAAGGACCTGCCTGATACATGAATTCACCATAAACTACAGCATAATCCACTTTGTTGTTTTTTGTGATTTCATCAAGTTCATCTACAAGATATGATGCCTTATCACGAAGTATAGCATTTTCTTTCGAAGAATTTGATTTATTGAAAGGAACTGATTCAGTGAATCCTCATACATTCAATTATGAAATCTTGAAATGGTTGGTTGTGATTAAAGTGCCTTTATTTAGCACTGCTTTAAACACAGGATCATTTGTAAGTTCATCTGAAGAATCAGCTAAGGAGTATCTAAAAAATGAAACCTAGAGAATTATGTGAAAAGGCCTGGAAGGAAATAGCGGGAAATTTCCCTGATTTTAAGATAATCAGCAAAGGACAGACACTAAAGAAAACATCTAAAAATAAGGACCTTACCTATGAAATTTACTTTCAGGCCAATAGAAACAACTATGAGTGTAACGTAGAATTCATACCGCATATTGCCATATATTCAAAAGGCATGAAAAAAGCAAATATTAATGATGGTTTTGTATTTGGTGGTGAGATGGGAGCTCTGCTGGGAAGAACTCCATTTAAATGGTGGCAGTTGGCCGGGGCAAGCTATAAATATACTGTGGAAGAAATTAGCGGACTTATCAGAGACCATATAATACCTATATTTGACAATTTTGAAGATATAGAAACCAATATTGAGAATATACTAAACAGTAAGCCGGCTATCCACAATCTACTGTACTATGTCTATTACTTTGGGGGAAAAGATAAGGCTGAAAAGTATTTTAATAAGATACTTAAAGAAGATAAGCTTAAGAATAAGTACATCAGTTTTTATAATAAGTTAAAAGAAATGCCTAAGGAAGAGATTTCTCAGGTGAGTAATGAGTTTAATGGTGCCGGATTGATACAGTTTGCCTATCTAAATGGACTGAAGATTGAAGAATAATTACGGTTAAGGATACCATTTTCCAATGAGAGTAAGGAGGCTAAATGAACGAATTTAATAAGTACAAATTATTAAGCGAAGGTAAAGCATTTGGAGATAGAGCTAAAATTGCTTTAGTATTACTTGATAGCAACACAGCTTATGAAGAACTGAAGGTGGAAGGTGCGCAAACTTCAGTTGCCGGAAGTTATAGCTGTGTCGGAGGAGATCCGGCTTCAATACTTGAAATGATAACGATAGAGTTGATATGCCGCAATCCTCGTGATACATGGTATTTGCCTGACAATGTAAAATATTGGGACAGGCGATTTGGCAGTCTGTTTGAAACAAAGTTTTTTTGTTATGATGACGATGCAGAAACTTGGAGCAAAATACTGAATAAATTCTTTATAAAGCTGCAGTGGATGCCTAAAAGAGAAGATTATAGTTCAACAAAAAGTTTTAATAATGCCTGGGGATATTTTGCAGAGCTTTTAGCGGTTGTAAAAGAAAACAATCATCCGGAATTTAATACTTATTATGAGATTGCTACTAGGAAAGGAATGAGTGAATCAGTATTTGAGAGAAAGCTAAAAGAGCTTGCAGAATTAAAACAGTCATTTGCAAAGGGTTAAATAGTATCATTTAATTAAGCCGACAGAGTTTAAATTCTGCCGGCTTTTTGAAAATTTCACTCAATTTCTTCTGAGGCTCTAAGCCCCAATATAAATTCTTCAAAATTAGATGCAAGTACAATTATCTCGAAATCATCTTCTTGTATACAAATTGATACCTTCGGTTCTCCGTCTTTGCCACAATCTCTGTAGTCTAAATATATCATTTCATGTCCGCCTGAGATTGTATCGGCAATAATAACACCTACATTTCTTGGATATTCCCATTCATCATACCAAAACTCATTTCCGAATTTTCCAAATAAGGAATCTTCTTTTTCTTCCGATATACTGTAGAATTCCTCTACATCAACACGGTACCTATTCTTTTCATCAAACCAAACATTTTTATTGGGTTTACCACCGTTTTGTGTTTTCATAAGCTCTATATATGATTTCGGTAACTTAACGCCCAGTCTTTTTTCAGCTTCTTGCACCATCTCATCTGTTAAATTCTCTTCGGTACAGACTTTATTTATATACTCACTTTCCTTCCAAAAACTTTTGAAGTCAATATTATCAAACATTGTTGATCCCCCACTTTTTCCAAACTTGAATTAACTTATCAACTTATATTATAATCATGTTTAGTAATTAAAGTAAATATTAATAAAGATAAATCCTACCGAGGTGTGGAGGTTTTAATGAGTGAAAGTGGACTTATGGATTTGAAACAGCAAATGATTAAGCTGGTTGAACATTTATGCAATGAAAATATTATTACAGGTGTAAGTGCAAAGGATTTAGATAGTCAAACATTTGACGAATTAGTTATTTTATTAAGAGATATGCTTAAAGAAGAATACCCGAAGACAAAGTTGAAAAGAATTATGAAAAGTGTTCATTATGCAAACGGTTTTAGTGATTTGGATTTAAAACAAAGCGCATTTATACTTGATGAAATTGAGCAGTATCTTTGTATAAACAAATTTCTTAATCATGATAAGTCGGTTAAGTATTTTAATAAGCGTATAGCATCAAACGAGTTTGAAATAAATCCACAAAATATGGTTTTGCTTATGATAGAAAGCTTACTTTGCAGTAAGAGTAAGGTATAGTTTTAAAATATTTTTTGGAGAATTGAAAATAGGAATAATAGCAAATTATCAATATTTAAGCGACAGAAACTTAAAGGAAATGAAGCTCTTTTATAATGAAACGGTTGAGGATATTGAAGATGATAAAGATGGTACTGATGATATAGAAATACAATTTGAAATGGATAAAATGTGGGATGCAATGCACTTTGTAATGACAGGAGTGGCTAAGGATGATGCTATAGAAAATAATCATCTTAGTGAGCCGGTTTAAAAAAGCAAATATATACCCGAATATCTGGTATTATGAAGAAGATGCTGATAAAATAAGAGAAGAATTAAGGACATATTTCCAAAGACTAAGAGATTTTTATAAGAAAATACTTGAAGTGAACGGAAATGTAGTGATTATTATTTGCTAGTATAATAGAAGGGGAGACCGGAAATAGGAGAATATATGTATTTAGGTAATCGAAAGTTTCTGAAGGATTCTTTAGAAGTGTCACATGAGTATCTTAAAACTGCTGTTCAGGATGAAAAATCTGCGGTTATACTTGAGAGCAGGGAGCTTTATAATCAGGCTGTGTACTTTTATGTGCAGGCTATGGAAAAGCAAATTAAAGCAAAAATTGCCAGGATTGTGGATGTGACAAATTCTTATTATAAGGAGATGATAAAAAAGACTATAGGGCATTCACTTGATAAGTCAATTGAGATATTGGTCCAGATATACGGCAAAGGCGATGCTATGGTGGAGGACAGGCTGAGAGAACAACTGCTTACAAAGGTTCTAAAAGATATCAAATTCTCGGCACTGCACAATAAAACCAGATATCCGGATTTTGATGAGAATAAGAAAAAGTATGCTATAATAGAGATGGGCAAGATAGATTGTGTGGAGCTTGCAAAAATGCTTAAGGGACTTAAGCTGTATTTAAAGGATTTGGAGAGGTATACCGATTTATAGTGAACTAAGAGATGGAAATAACAGAAAACAGTTTTATAGTTAGGTATGGTAATAAATATGTGTGATTATTGTTCCGATATCAAAAAAACAGAAGACTTTTCTTCGCCCAAACTATATGAAGATACTATAGAGTATATTAAGGGTCTTGTTGAAAAAAGAGGTTTTATAATTGTTGAAGGCAGCTGCAAGTTAGGGGAACATATGAAAGACGGACATTGGATTGATGATATTATTTACCATATTATTAAATGTCCGAAATGTGGAAAGAGATTTACCTGCATTGTGAATACCTATAGAGGTGGCGGGTCTTTTGAATAATAAATTTAGTTTGAACAAAGGAGGAATTATGAGTTTTTTATTTGTAGCACTTGGTGGAGCTGTTGGGGCAATGGCACGATATGCGATAAGTCTTATACCGGTTAAGACAGGATTTCCGATACTTACACTTATTACAAATATAGCAGGTGCTATATTAATAGGTTTTATTGTCGGGTTTACAAGTAACAAAGACAATATATCAGAGAATACAGTGCTGTTTTGGAAGACAGGTGTATGTGGCGGATTCACTACATTTTCCACATTTTCACTTGAGGCGTTTAACTTACTTGATAATAAGCAATATACATTAGGCGGATTATATATTGTACTAAGTGTTACATGCTGTATTTTAGGTATATTATGTGGAAAGAAGCTGGCAACAGTGGTAAAATTATAAATATTGTAGAATAAGAAAAGTATAATAAAAGTTATAGAAACAAGATGAAGTCAAAGGGCGGAGGACGTTTTGTAGTTACGGATATTGAAGATTATGAGTATGATCGTTCAGAGAAAAAACTTCTGATAAAGTTGCAGGAGGCTGAAGAAGCTGTAAAAATGGTGAAGGTTGGTTGAATTTAGATGAACTGAAAGCACCGGTGGGAGAATAAGGTATGCTGTTAGATGAAAAAATATATGCAAGTGTTATCGAATACGGTAAGGATGCGGTAATTAAAATTAATGAAGGTAATTTAAAAGAGGGATTTGAAAGTGCCGATAAAGGTTGGGATGCATTTCCTGAGTCAGGAGCTAAATGGAATCAGGGCTATGGATATGCAAAAAACTTCTTTAAAAAAGCACTTGAAAATAATAATTTGTTGAATGCCAAAATATGGCTTGAGAGAATGACAGAAAATAATGATAACTTGCATTTATTTGACGAAGAGCTTGAACATATGAAGGCAAAGTATGCATATGAAAACGGTGAACTTGATAAGGCTTTTGAAATATGGCAGAAACTTGTAAAGATAAAGGCGGTAAGCTTCAGATACTTTGACAATGACGATCCAAAGTATAAGGAATTCTATAAGTCAAGAAAATAAAACAAAAGCACATAGCTTTGAGAAATCCTTTTGCTATGTGCTTATTTATTTTATGAAAATCTGCCGTTAGCCATTTCATAGGTCTCATCCGCAAGTGACATTGTAGATTTTCTATGAGAAACGAGTACTATGGTCTTTCCGGCACTTTCTTCTGAGAGTGATTTTAAGATAATACCCTCATTTAAAACATCCAGATTGCTGGTAGGTTCATCCAAAAGCAGGAAGTCACCGTCATGTAAGAATGCTCTGGCAAGCCCTATACGCTGCTTTTCACCGTCTGATAGCGAATCACCCAGCTCGCCGACACACGTATCATAGCCATTTGGAAGACTTATTATAAAGTCATGTATACTTGCTTTCTTAGCTGCATTTTGAATCTCTTCAAGAGTTGCATTTTGCTTTGCAACTCTTATATTATCGGCAATAGTTCCTTGGAACATTACAGTTTCCTGAGTTACATAGCCTGTCATTTCACGAAGATTATCAGTATTAATATCCTTTATATTCTTTCCTGAAATATGCACTTCACCTGTTTTTACATCCCAAAATCTCATGAGCAGTTTCAATAGTGTAGATTTACCGGAACCGCTCACACCATGTATTCCAAGTACCTGACCTTTCTTTATATCAAGTGAGACATTATCAAGTATAGTTTCATCTCCATATGAGAAGTTTACACAATCAACATCAGCACCTTCAAATATAGTATTTTCTTTACCTGATACTTCTTCAACTACCGGCTCTTCATCAAGCAGTGAAAGTACACGCTCACCACAGGCAAGAGTTTGATTGAGATTGTTTGATAAAGAAGACAGTGCAACAGTAGGTCCGAATGAACTCATCATAGCCAATGTTGCAATAAGCATCTGTGAAAATCCTATGCTCTCATTCTTATAAAGCATCAGCATACAAAAGAACATTAACCATGAGAAAAGCTGGATAACAAGATTTGTAGCTGCCTTTTGGGAACCCTCAAACATACTTAGCTTTTTTTGATTATCGGATAATTCCAAAGACTTTGAATCTATCTCATCTAAGCGTAGCTCACCCTGGTTGTACTGAAGTATCTCGTCTACTCCATACATACTGTTGATAACAAAGTTGTTTAGTTCCCCTACATTATTTCTAAAGTTCATACCGGCATCTGCGCTGCGACTTCCATTCCAAAGTGGAAGAGCAATTCCTACAGCTAAATATGCCAGCAGTGAAATCACACCTGCAATAGGGTGCTGAGCCCATATAAATACAACCATTATAAGAGAGGTGATAAAAGCTATGGCTATCGGAGATATTGTATGTGCAAAGAACACCTCTAAAAGTTCGATATCGCTTGTGATAATTGTAATAAGATTTCCCTTTTCCTTTCCCTCAAGCTTGGCAGGACATAGCTTTCTAAGTACAGCAAACACCTTGTGCCTTATTATTGCAAGTATACGAAAGGCAATGTAGTGATTACAGTATTGCTCTCCATAGTGAAGAATACCCCTTGCAACAGCCATTACAATAAGTGATATGAATATTATTTTTGAAATGTCGGGAGCAGAAGTAAATCCGTTATTTAACAGAGTATAAAGTCCGTAAAGAATACCATATCCGCCTGTTATGGTAAGGAAGATAGCACATAAAAAGCCGATGACGCCAAGGAAAATTCCAAGCAACATGACGCCTGTCAAAGGCTTTACCAAAACGATAAGACTTCTCATAATGGAAAGTCCTGATCTTCTTGTGGTTTGTTTCATTATCCTACTACCTCCTTTCTTTTCGAGAAATTCTCAAGATTCATTTGATCTGTAAACAGTTTCTCATAAGCACCTTTATTGTTCATTAGCTCAGAGTGAAGTCCTGACTCAACGATACTTCCGTTTTTAAGCATAAATATCTTATCACTGTCAACTACATTTGCCAGTCTATGTGATATAAGTATAACAGTTTTGGTTTTTGATAACTCATGTATTACATTCATTATTATCTCTTCACTGCCTGCATCAACATTTGATGTTGCTTCATCAAATATATATACCGGAGTATCGTGAAGAAGAGCCCTTGCAAGTGAGAGTCTTTGCTTTTGTCCTCCGGAGAGATTGCTTGCATTTGAAGTAAGCTTTGTATCAAGTCCGTCTTGAGAATTGATAAAGGCAAGAAGATTGACCTTTTCAAGAGCATCATTCATTTCTTTTTCTGTAGCATTCGGATTGCCCATCAAAAGATTATCTCTTACAGTACCTGCAAATATCCAGCTGCTATGTCCTACCAAAGTAAAATGACTAAGTATGGTTTCACTTGTGAGCTCATTATGCTCATCATTATTTATTTTAAGACTTCCGCTATACTTTGGATTTTTACCCATAAGTATGCCTGCTATGGTAGATTTACCTGAGCCTGATACACCTACTATTGAAACAAATGATTTTGGCTCAATAGTCATATTTATTTTATTCAATATGGTCTTATTTGAATCATATGAGAAAGAAAGATCTTCAAGTGATATTTTAATTTCATTATCACTTATTTCTTTATTTCCTCTTTGCTGTTCAGGAAGATCAAGGAATGCAAATATACGATCGCTTGCCTTCATTCCGTTCATACCGATATGGAAGAAACTTCCTAAGATTCTCATGGGAAGGAAAAATTCAGCGGCAAGGAATAAAATCATAAGCATTCCATAAAGAGAAACTTCACCTTTATAAAACTGTGAAAGTGCACTGATAATTCCTACAGCCGCACCGCCATATGCCACTATATCCATAACAGAGGTACTGTTAAGCTGAATCATCAAAACTTTCATTGTTATTTTTCTAAATTGTTCCGACTCTCTATCCATATCATCTGCAGCAGCTTTATCCGCCTGATATATCTTAAGAGTTGTCATACCTTGTAACTTTTCAAGAAAGCTGTCACCAAGACCGTAATATATGTCAAAGTAACGGCTGAGCAGCTTTTTAGCTACTAACATTACAAGCATTATAACAATGGGTATAAGAGGTACTGCTACAAGAAGAATAACGGCAGATTTCATACTGATTCTCATTACAACTATAAATAGAGTCAGTGGAGCAATTAATGAGTAGAAAAATTGACTCAAATATCTGCTGAAATATACCTCAAGCTGTTCCACCCCCTCACCTGCCATTTGCACTATTTCAGAGGTATGTACCTGTTCTCTGTAGGCAGGACCTAAGCGAAGTACCTTTTTATAGATACGGTTGCGCAAGATTCTCTTTACATTTGCACCTGCATGAAAACTTGCTTTAGTGTAGAGTTTATCACATACTGCTCTTATCAAAACACCTACAATTATGACAATAACAACTCTTGGAATATGAGATTCAAAGGCTGTATCTAAGAAAACTTCTTGAATAAGTCCGGTAATATTTATTGCAATGATTATTTGCATAATAAGAGATATCCATTGCCAAAGAACTTGGTAGAGGATATACTTTCCTGAGCCTTTCAAAAGACGAATAAGTCTCATCTTGATCATAAATTAAAGACCTCCATATTATTTAGTAATATCAATAAATATAGCATATTTGGAATACCTAACTTCGGGCTATATTTTTAATTTAGCTTTTAAAGATGTAAGAGCATGCTTTATACACATAATTGGGTGGTAAAACATGATACGTGGTCCTGAATAACGCATTACCTCTTTAATTGTTATTCTCATATCAGGAGAATAACAGTGAACCTTACAATTACTACAAAAACTTTTGCTTTCCATAAATGGGCAATGCTCAATTCTTGAGCGTGCATAGTCCATAAGCTTCTGACAATCTTTACATAGAGTGATATTATGGCCATGCTTCCCATGACAGTATATTTCTATCATCCGAGTTACGGCATGTAATTCATCCTGCCTTTTCTTTTCTGCTTTTTCTGAATTCATATAATTTATCCTTTCAATATAGGGAAATGAAATTAAAGATTCAATAATAAACGTAGATTATGTATATATAAATATAGCATGATTTAAGGTGTTTTTCTATGATAAAAAGTTAGGGGCACCTAAAATATTAGTTGTATTTTGGCTGGAAATGAAAAAGTTAAAATGATAGAATAAAAACATGATAAATCTTGAAAGGAATATATAAATGTTTTCAAAAATAAAAGAAAGAGGCTTAAATACAGGTGATTTAAAGTTAATTGCTATTGTGGCAATGACAATAGATCATTTGACATGGCTGCTTTTTCCGGGGCTTCAAAGAGTATGGTTTGTATTTGCACTCCATATAATAGGACGACTTACCGCTCCTATCATGTGGTTTTTTATAGCGGAAGGCTCATATTATACAAGAGATTCCGTTAAGTACATAAAGAGATTGTTTTTATTTGCCGTAATATCACACTTTGCATACAGTTTTGCTTTTGGACTTAGTGCAGTGCCTTTTAAAAGCGGAATATTTAATCAGACAAGTGTTATATGGTCACTTGCTATAGGTGCGACGCTGATATTTGCAGTGCAAAAACATAAATTGCCCGGTATTGTAACGGTATTTCTTATAATACTTGCAAATCTGCTTTCATTCCCTGCGGATTGGTCATGTATTGCGGTTATGGTTCCTTTTTTCCTATATATGCACAGAGGAGATTTTAAAAAGCAGGCAATTGATTATATTATTTTTGCCATAGTATATGCCGCAGTTTATTTTATATTTATAGACAGAGTTTACGCAGTGCTACAGCTGTTTATATGTTTGTGCCTACCGCTTTTAAAAATGTATAATGGTGAAGTCGGAAGCAATAAGAGTATGAAATGGTTATTTTATATTTACTATCCGGCACATTTGTTTTTAATAGGTTTTATCAGAATATTATTATATGGAAATGTAAATATTTTATTTTAATATAAGGGGGAAATATGGTAAAAGGTTGGAAAGATAAGCTTGAAAATCATGTAAATATAAATGAGAAAATTTTTGTTGATATGAAGGCAAAAGGAAATGCAGAGTATGACTTTTGTTGCTTTGGAGTGGATGGAAACGGAAAACTTTCAGATGACAGATATATGATTTTCTACAATCAAAAGACTAGCCCTAAAGCTGAGGTAAGTGAGGAAGATATAGCTGATGGAGTAAGGTATACGCTAAATCTTTCAACAATTCCAGACTTTATCAACAGACTGGTATTTACGGTAAGTATTGACGGTAACAAGACTATGGGAGAGATGAATAGCCTTGAGACTAAAGTATATCAATCCGGAGCCAAGGATATAGAAATGACACTTGGAGGCAATGATTTCTCCAATGAAAAGGCGGTTATTGTTATGGAAATATACCGCAAAGATGTTTGGAGAATAGGTTGTGTGGCAAGCGGCTTTGACGGCGGATTGCCTGCACTTTTAAAATACTTCGGTGGAGAAGAAGTCAACGATGAGTCAAATTCAGAAAATGGAGCAAACTTGTCATCAAGTACCAAAAAAGTATCCCTTGAAAAGAAGATGGAGAAAGCGCCGGAGCTTATAAGTCTTGTAAAACCTTTGGTATTTGAACTAAAGAAAAAGAATCTTGAGAATACGGTGGCAAGGGTAGGTCTTGTTCTTGATATTTCAGGATCTATGGTACCGAGGTTTAAAAACGGCACTGTACAGTCGATTGTAAATAAGACATTGCCTCTGGCGGTACAGTTTGATGATGACGGAGAACTTGATTTTTGGTTTTACGGAACTACAGCCAGAAAGATGAACAGC
>CAKAQP010000050.1 GCA_916720285.1 uncultured Lachnoanaerobaculum sp.
TGCTTCAATAAGCGTTTTTGTAGCCTCACCTGTTGCCACATTTCCGGCTATAACCGGAAGTTTCGGATATTTTTCCTTAATTGCCTTTATACAGTCAATTACGTTTTTGGAATGTCCATGTGCCGAATCCAGCACCACAACATCCACCTTTGCATTTACAAGTGCTTCACATCTTTCAAGTACATTTCCTGTAATTCCAAGTGCGGCTCCGCAAAGCAGTCTCCCTTGAGAATCCTTGGCTGAATTAGGATACTTTATCTGCTTTTCTATATCTTTTATTGTAATCAGCCCTTTGAGATTACCGTCCTTATCCACTATAGGAAGCTTCTCTACACGGGCATGTGCCAGTATTTTCTTGGCCTCATCCAAAGTAGTACCTTCAAGTGCCGTAACCAGATTATCTTTTGTCATACACTCGGATATTTTCTTTGTATAATCCTCTTCAAATTTCAAATCTCGGTTTGTAATAATACCTACAAGCTTTTTCCCTTCCGTTATCGGAACCCCTGAGATTCTATACTTTGCCATCAGCTCATTGGCATCTGAAAGTGTATGCTTCGGTGAAAGATAGAAAGGATCTGTAATAACTCCGTTTTCCGATCTCTTTACCTTGTCAACTTCCTGTGCCTGCTCTTCAATACTCATATTTTTATGAATAATTCCGATTCCGCCCTGTCTGGCCATAGCTATAGCCATTCTATGTTCTGTAACAGTATCCATTCCTGCACTCATCAAAGGAATATTTAATTTAATATTCTTTGTTAAATATGTAGAAATATCGATTTGATTTCCTATAACTTCTGAATATGCCGGTTGCAATAGAACATCATCAAATGTGATGCCTTCACCTATGATCCTTGCCATGGCTTTTCTCCTTTTTTTGCCGGATACACATTGAACGCCTCTGCGATTCAATGCAGTTTCTATTACTTTTTTCTCATTAGTCTAACAAATACAAACTACTGTGTCAATCGTTGTCAAGTATACTTATACCGATATCATTTCTCATATACTTGTTTTCAAAATCCACAAGTTTTGTTGCTTCATAAGCCTTTTTTCTTGCATCTTTTAGCGTGGCTGCCTTGGCGGTAATTCCAAGGACTCTGCCTCCGTTTGTAACTATATCCGCTCCGTCCCTTTTTGTACCTGCATGGAAGCAGTATAAATCGTCTCTTCCCTTGAAATTTTCAAATCCGATTATCTTCTTTCCCTTTTCATACTCAAGCGGATAGCCTTCACTTGCCAGTACAACACAAACTGCGGCATTGTTCTCAAATTTAAGCTCGATTTTATCCAAAGTTCCGTCAATACAGGCTTCAAAAACATCTATGATATCATTTTCCATTCTAGGAAGTACTACCTGAGTTTCAGGGTCTCCGAATCTTGCATTGTACTCAAGTACCTTCACCCCTTTATCTGTAAGCATCAGTCCATAGAAAATTATACCTTTAAACTCTCTGCCCTCGGCTCTCATAGCATCCACGGTTTTTTGATAAATATGTTCCCTACAATACTTATCTATTTCTTCAGTATAAAAAGGACTTGGACTGAAAGTTCCCATACCTCCGGTATTAAGTCCCTCATCACCGTCCTTGGCTCTTTTATGATCCTGTGCCGAAGTCATAAGTGCATAGTGCTTTCCGTCTACAAATGAAAGTACACTGACTTCTCTTCCCTCTAAGAATTCTTCTATAACGATGGTATTTCCGGCATCTCCAAAAGATTTTTTGGTCATCAGCTCCTCTATTCCCAATATCGCCTCACTCTTATCCTTACAAATCAACACACCCTTTCCAAGTGCCAAACCGTCAGCCTTAAGTACTACAGGGTATTTGACATTTTCAAGATACTTCATGGCCTCTTTCGGGTCACTGAAGTTTTCATATCCGGCTGTAGGTATATCATACTTTTTCATAAGGTCTTTTGAGAAAGCTTTTGAACCTTCAAGTATGGCGGCATTTTTCCTCGGCCCGAATACTCTAAGTCCCTCGGCTTCAAAGCAATCCACTATACCTTTTACAAGCGGATCATCCATTCCGATAATCGTTAAATCTATTTTTTCTTTCTTTGCAAATTCTGTCAGAGCTTTAAAATCCATAACCGATATTGCCACATTTGTTGCAATATCTTCCGTGCCCGCATTACCCGGAGCCACATAAATTTCAGGTCTTTTTTTACTCTCAGACAGCTTTTTTACTATAGCATGCTCTCTGCCGCCTCCACCTACCACCAAAATCTTCATAAGCTCTCTCCATTTGCAATTTTTTCAATAGCTTCAGGTAAAATAATCCATTCAGCCTCTTCCATCACCCTCTTCTGTAATGACTTTGCATCATCTTTCGGGTGAACATCCACGGCCTTTTGAATTATTATCCTGCCGGTATCTATTCCGGCATCAACAAAATGTACTGTGGCTCCCGTTACCTTAACCCCTCTTTTTAATGCAGCCTCATGAACTTTCAGTCCATAGTAGCCTTTACCGCAAAAACTGGGAATCAAGGAAGGATGAATATTTATTATCTTATTTTGAAAAGCTTTTACTATATCCTCCGATATATTTACCAAAAAGCCTGCCAGTACTATCAAATCCGGATTAAGCATTTTCAGTTCATCAAGTAATGCCTTATTAAACTCATCTCTGTTTGAAAAGTTTTTAGGTGAGATACATTTTGCATCTATTCCTGCATTTTTTGCTCTCTCCAAGGCATATGCATCACCGTTATTTGATATAACGGCTTTTATTCTTACATTTTTTATCTGTTTTTCTTCTATTGCTTTTATAATTGCGGCAAGATTGGTTCCGCCTCCCGAAACCAGACATACAATATCAAACATAGTTGCTCCTTTATATAAGCTCTATTCCCTTTGTTCCTTTTTCTATATATCCGATTTCATATGCCGACTCTCCTGAAGACTTCAGTGCTTCAAGAGTTTTTGATACATCAGACTTATCAACGGCTATCACCATTCCGAGTCCCATATTGAATGTATTGTACATCATCTCTTCTCTGATATCACCTGTCTTTGCCATAAGTTTGAATATAGCCGGTATTTCATAGGAGTCTTTTCTTACCACAGCTTTAGTATCTTCAATAAGCATTCTCGGAATATTTTCATAGAATCCACCACCTGTAATATGTGAGCAGGCTTTTATCTTTATGTTTTTATCTCTTACAGATTTAAGTGCCTTCACATATATTTTTGTAGGTGCCAAAAGTGCTTCTCCCAAAGTTTTCCCAAGTTCATCATAGTAGGTATCCAAGGCTTCCTTTGTCATATCAAAAACTTTTCTTACCAAAGAAAATCCGTTTGAATGTACACCGCTTGAAGCAATACCTATCAAAGCATCTCCTGCCTTTAAATCTTTTCCGTCAATAAGATCGCATTTGTCGGCAACACCCACACAAAAGCCTGCCAAATCATATTCATCTACAGGGTAAAATCCCGGCATTTCTGCAGTTTCACCACCTATAAGTGCTGCTCCCGACTGTATACATCCGTCCGCCACACCTTTTACAATAGTTGCTATTTTTTCGGGATCGTTTTTTCCACAGGCTATATAATCAAGGAAAAACAGCGGTTCACCGCCTGCACAGGCCACATCATTCACACACATAGCTACACAGTCAATACCTATACTGTCATGTTTATCCGTTAAAAAGGCCAGTTTAAGCTTTGTTCCCACTCCGTCAGTTCCGGATAAAAGAACAGGTTCTTGCATATTCTTTATCTTACTTAAAGAAAACGCTCCTGAAAAACCTCCAAGTCCTCCAAGGACTTCCGGTCTCATAGTAGCCTTTACATGCTGCTTCATCAACTCAACCGCCTTATAACCTGCTTCAATATCCACGCCGGCACTCTTGTAATCCATATTACCTCCAATATACAAAACAAAAACAACTATACAAAGAAGAAAGAACTGAAATTATAGGAATCAGCCTTTCAAAAAAGTATCAACTCCCACATCTTTTAATCTTTTATCCTTGGCTTCCACCTCTCTAGCCATGCTGTCACTGAATTTTTCAAGTTTATCAAAAAGCTCTTCATTTCTTAAGGCAAGTATCTTTGTTACAAGTATTCCCGCGTTTTTTGCTCCGTTTATCGCTACGGTTGCTACAGGGATTCCTCCCGGCATTTGAACTATAGAGTATAGTGAATCCACACCGCCAAGATCCGAAGTCTTTATCGGTACTCCTATTACAGGAAGCGGTGTGAGTGCCGCACACATTCCGGGAAGATGTGCAGCCTTTCCAGCACCTGCTATTACCGTCTTGATTCCCCTTTTCTTTAAATCTCTTGCCCATGCAAAGAAAATGTCGGGCTCTCTGTGTGCTGAAATGATATTATATTCATATTCCACACCCATCTCTTTTAGGAAATCTCCGGCGGCTCTCATAACATTCAAATCCGAATCGCTTCCCATAACTATAGCAACCTCAACCATACTTACCTCCATTGTGAAAAATAATATTATTGTATAACCAACCATAGGCTTTGTTTTACAAAATAATCTGTAAAACAAAGCCTATGGATTTCTTTATTCGTTCAATATTTCACTGCCCTCAAGCACAAATCTGCCGTCTTTGATAATATAAGTATTTGTACCGTCAGGTTCATTTGTATAAATATCCCCAAGCTCAACCAAAGGGATTGTAATGTCTGTGTGACAATTAAAATATGCGCTCTTGATATCTGTCTTTCTCTTTATAGAGCATTCATTATCTCTGGCAATAATAGCCTTGCCGTCAGGATTGTAAGAAACATTTTCTTCATCATGTGAATAGCATGTATCTCCGAATGCAAAATGAGGTCCCATTTTTTCAGCAATCAAAATAGGCATTTTTTCAAAAATGTCATACTTCTTTGCAACATTATAAGCCACCACATTTGTACCTATGGCAAACTCGCCCATAGGTAAAGACTTATGTCCCTTTAAGATGGAATCTTCAACCATTCTTCTGTTGTCATCCCTTGTCTCAAAGTTCTCACAGATATAATCCTCTATCATACCGTTTTTTACAGTTATGCAAAGATTCTTTAAATGATATCCCGCCAAAAAAACATCCTTAACAAAAAGTGTACCGTTTGTTCCTTCAAGTACAGGAGATGTAAACACCTCTCCAACCGGTATATTTACATCCGCTCCACAGTTTTCAAAATTTGTCTCCTTGGAAGGATTCTTTAACTCATGAAGCTTTATGGTAAGATCCGTCTTATTATCCTTACCTCCGATAATTCTTACAGTATCGGCCTTATCAAGGGCATCTATAATCTTTTGCTGTGCATCTTTGTATTTGCCGGCATCCAAAGTATTTATTCTGATAATATCATCAAATATATTTGAATAAACCTCCGGCTCCTTTGCAATACTTGGAAGAGGCCATGCAATAATACAGAATGCGGTACCTGAAGTATCTATATACTCATCCTGTAAAAGCATCATATCATTTCTGTAATTGTTCATCAAATTATTCTGCTTTTCAACAAATGAATTTGCAGAATTTTTCTTTACAGGCAAAAATTCAGTGTCACCGAATGCATCCATCAATGCAGGTCCACCGTAGAGTGCCATATTTTCCTTTATCTCTTCAAATGTCTGCTTGCTTATCTCATATTTTCTGTCAAGATATGCCTTCTTTGTAAAGATATTCATATCATACTTGTGGTCGTACTCAAACTGTCTGTTTACACCGCCGCTGGAGATACCTCTATTTCTGATATGTGACATATCGGCAAGTCTGTAAGGCTTTCTGTCAAGCACCACCTCAAAGCCCATATCTTCAAAGAGTATAACGGCTTCTTTTACTATTCTCTCAAATCCGATGCGATATATCAAAGATACAATACTTCTCTTTGATATATCCTTTTGCATTGCAATAAAACCGTCCCTATATCCGTCCACAAAAGTTTTTGCACACAGTCTGACAGTCTCCATATCAAGTGAATTAAGGTATTTTGCGGTCTTTATCTCATTCTCACCGATGTATTCTCCGAATTTAAAAAGATATCTAAGATCGGACAGATCATCATTCATAATTATATTATAAAAAAATCTGTTGGAAGTAGTGAAGCTTTCTATTATCTTTTTTCTTGCTGTAATATCAAGATAGTCTGAAGCGTACCAATAAACAGCCTCGGAGACTTCCCTGGCATCTCCTCCCTCAAGGCATATACCGTATACCTGTAAAAACAGCTCCAAAATATTGACAAATCCTTCAAGGTCTCCTTCAAATACTGTTATAAGCGCAGCCCTCACCTCAAAAGAAAGGCTCAAAAGCGGTGACACAAACTCCTTGTCACAAAGCTTCTCCAATACATCCGGATTGTATACGGATGTATCATAGTTTTCCTCTTTTAAATCATAAAAAAGTTCATTTTGAGATATATTAAGTTCTTCAAAGCTTTGCTTTTCAAACTCTCCCGTATCTCTTTTTATTCTTAAATCATTTACCTGTTCCAAAAAGCTTGAGAGTTTCAAGAAAAATTTACCAAATCTGATATCTTTCTCAGATTTTATCTGAGAAATTCTCTCCATTGCCAGATTTATTCTCTCTACTATCAGCCTGCTATCCCAAGAATAAATATCATAAACCATAGTAAAAATAAAACTCCTCCAATTATTGTAGTAATCACCGAAAGTGATTTCCTGGCCGTTCCCTGTTTAAAAGATTTCAGCGAATAATAAAATCCCGCCGCCGCAAACAGAAATGAACAAAGTGCAAAAGCCGATACCTGGGTACTTGGTGCACCCTGATTTTCTATAACTTTTCTTACTGCAAAAACAAGCAGTACCACGGCAACTATATCCATAAACAATGCAAATTTTGCATCCTTTGCAAAAGGTCGTCTCATATAGTCGACCATATCTTTTCTACTTGTAGCAAACTTGACCTTGTCCTCTGCCGATAAAAATATGTCGGAGTCCAAAATATTTTCTTCTCTTCTAAAAGGAATTCCTATTCTCTTTTTTTTAAAAAAACTCATTCCCGTCTCCATATGATAAGTTTAAACAGAATAAAAATAATATATCCCAGAAAGACTCCCAATGTATTAAGTATAATATCGTCCACATCAAAGCTTCCTACATTGGTCAAAAGCTGTATAACTTCCACCATAAGTGAAAACAGACAGCCCTGAATCAAAGTCCTGAAAAACGCATTTTTTCTTCTGCCGATTATCGGTCTGAAAAATCCGAAGGGCATGAAAGCGAGTACATTGCCCCCCAGATTCATCACCGTTATCATACCAAGTTTATCAAAATTATCAATATATCTTCTTATCTCAAAGAAAGGTGTAGTATTGTAACCATGTGCTTCAAAAGATATTCCTCTTCCAAATGCCTCGGCAAAAAAGAGAAAATAGCATAATACCAAAAGATATATTATAAAAAAAATCATCCCTATGAATCTAAACTTAGTGCCAAGTTTATTCATATCAAAACTCTATATGTTTCTTTCCTGCCAGCAGTCTTGCTCCGTTTACAATGGACATAACACCTGTAGCAACACCTACAACTATCATTATCACACCTATAGCAATTCCTGCTACGCCACAGAATTTCATAAGTTTATATGTCTTTTCCATCTTTCCTCCGCCGGATTTTATTTTACTCCGTAAATCTTGTAGTAGTCATCTATGGCGGCCTTTAATTTATCATCTATGATAATTCTTCCGCCCACTTCTTTATTATAAAGATACTCTACAACTTCATTCATTGTAACGATGGCTGTAGTCTTTATACCGTATTTTTCACTTATCTCCACAAGTGCTGACTTATCACCCTGTCCTCTTTCGCATCTGTCCACACTTACTACAAGACCGAGCACATCTACATTTCCCTGTGCCTTTATAATAGGCAAAGTCTCCTCAATAGATGTTCCTGCTGTGGTCACATCCTCTATTATAACGATCTTATCCCCGTCTTTAATAGGTGAACCGAGTAAAATGCCTGTATCTCCATGATCTTTTACTTCTTTTCTGTTTGAACAGTATTTTACATCCACTCCCTCTTCGCCAAGTGCCATTGATGTTGCAACACTGAGAGGAATACCCTTGTATGCAGGTCCGAAAAGAATATCGAAATTATCACCGAAAGCACCTCTTATAGCCTTTGCGTAATACTTTCCGAGCTTACTAAGCTGTGCTCCGCTTCTGTAAAATCCCGTATTAACAAAGAACGGAGTCTTTCTTCCGCTCTTTGTCACAAAGTCACCGAACTTTAAAACTTCACATTCTATCATAAAATCAATAAATTCTTTTTTGTAGTTTTCCATAAATTCTCCATTCAAAGGTTTATTTTACCAAACCTATAATCTCGTTTACATCTTTAAATCCGTTATTTTCAAGATATTTCTCAATACCTTCAGCTATCTCAATACTTGCATTGGGATTTATAAAATTTGCGGTTCCAACACTTACCATTGTGGCACCTGCAAGCATAAATTCTATGGCATCCTCAAAGGTAGATATACCTCCCATACCTATTATAGGTATCTTAACAGCATTTGCCACCTGATATACCATTCTGAGAGCAATCGGCTTAATGGCAGGTCCTGACATTCCGCCTGTCTTATTTGCTATTGCAAAGCATCTCTTATTTATATCTATCTTCATACCGGTGATTGTATTTATAAGTGAAAGCGCATCGCTTCCTGCAGCCTCGGCGGCCTTTGCAATCTCGGTTATATCTGTAACATTCGGTGAAAGCTTCATGATAATAGGCTTCTTTGAATGGGCCTTCATCTGCTTTGTGATCTCACTGACGCTCTCAACATTTGTACCGAAAGCAATACCCCCATGTGATACATTCGGACATGATATATTGATTTCAAACATATCCACATCCTCATCTGAAAGTCTTTCAACGGTTTCAATATAGTCCTCAACACTTCTTCCGCAGACATTTACTATTATCTTTGTATCCTTTTCTTTAAGGAATTTCAAATCTCTTTCGATAAATGTGTCAACTCCGGGGTTTTGAAGGCCGATAGCATTTAACATACCGCCATAGACTTCCGCAATTCTCGGTGTAGGATTTCCCTCCCATGGGATATTTGCAACACCCTTTGTAGTCACCGCACCGAGTCTGTTTATATCCACAAGGTCTGCAAACTCTTCACCATGTCCGAAGGTTCCGCTGGCAACCGTCACAGGATTTTTAAACTCCACTCCTGCAATCTTTACTTTTGTATTTATCATAGTTCCACCTCCGAAGCATTGAATACCGGCCCTTCAGTACAAACTCTTTTATTTTTTACCTTGGAGTGGCTGTCAATATCACTTGACTTACATGTACAAGCAAGACATGCACCTATTCCGCATGCCATCTTCTCTTCCAATGAAAGGAAACATTCTATATTATTTTCAGCCGCATATCTTTTTATGGCTCTAAGCATCGGAGTAGGTCCGCAGGCGAGAATCCTTTTTGCACTCAAGTTATTTTCTCTTATTGCATCAAGCACATTACCCTTTGTACCTATACTTCCGTCTTCACTGGCAATATATACTTTTCCGTAGCTTTCAAGTTCATTTGCAAGGAAAGTATCACTGTCTCTAAATCCCAGTACAATTATCTTCTCACCCTCTGTCTGCTTTGCAGTTTCAAGCATCGGAGGTATTCCTATACCTCCTCCTATAAGGATAGTAGACTTTGAATCTGTAGGGAAACCGTTTCCAAGAGGCCCCAAAACTTTGATATCATCTCCGGTTTTTAAGTTTGAAAATTCCTTTGTTCCGGTATTTTCACCTGTAACTCTGTACACAAGCCTTATAGAGTCTTTTCCTACCTCACATATACTTATAGGTCTTGGTAAAAGCTTTGAAGGGTCCTTTGTATATACATTTACAAATTGTCCCGGCTTTGTGGTCTTTGCTATATCTGTCTTTATCCAAATCGAATAAATATCTTTACTCAGTTCGTCCTGGGAAAGTACCTTCCCATTATCCATTATCTTTGTCATTTCACTTCTCTTTATAAAACTCTGTTTATATCTGTTATCATATCCTTTACAGCCGCTCTTGCCGCATCACCAAACTCAAGTGAAGCATATTTTTCCTGCTTATATGCGGCTATGATTCCTCTGGAAGAATTTACTACCGCACCAAGTCCGTCTTTATTAAAGCATGGCTTTAAATCCTCGGCTGTTCCTCCCTGTGCACCGTATCCCGGAACAAGGAAGAAAGTATTCGGCATCTTTTCTCTAAGTATTGCACTCATCTTAGGATATGTTGCACCCACTACGGCGCCTACATTTGAATAATCTCCGTCCATGCTCATAGCACCCCATTCACAGGTCTTCTTTGCTACAAGTTCATAAAGAGGTGTTCCGTCTATCAGCTGATCCTGGAATTCACCGCTTGAAGGATTTGAAGTCTTTACAAGTACAAATATACCTTTATTCTCACTGTTACATACATCTATAAAAGGCTTCACACCGTCTGTACCGAGATATGGATTTACAGTTACAAAATCCGTATCAAATCCTACTATTTTTTCGCCCAATACATCACTTACTCCGATATGTGCCTTTGCATAAGCAAGTGAAGTTGAACCTATATCTCCTCTTTTTGCATCACCGATAACAAGTAAGCCCTTTTCCTTGGCATACTCGACTGTTTTTTGGTAAGCAATCATTCCCTCTATACCGAACTCCTCATACATAGCTATCTGAGGTTTTACTGAAGGAATAAGATCATAGGTCTTGTCAATTATCTCTTTGTTGAACTCAAAGAAAGCTTCTCCTATAGCCTTTGTGGTTTTTCCGTATTTCTTTATCTTCTCATCTAGTATATAATCCGGTATATGTGAAATAAGCGGATCTAAACCTACACATATAGGGGCATTTGTTTGCTTGATTTTTTCAATAAGTTTTGCAATCATATTTTCTCCTAAGAGCCCTTTGGGCATAATTATGTTTTTAAAAGTATAACACATATACCCGTATTATTTCAATAAATGAGAGGCTGGAGATTGCCATGAATATAATAAAAACAAGAGATTTATCAGAAAATATGATAAATCAAATAAATTCCATAGTTGAAGCCCAGGATAGGGAGTATCACCTTCCGCTTTATTTTGATTTCAGTGATGAGAGATGTGTATATTATCTTTGTTATAAAGGTAAAAATCTTATGTCCGTTTTGGCTTTATTTGAAATAGACGATAATATTTATGAGATAATAGCTTTTACAGATACAGCTAACAGAAAAAAAGGTTATTTCAAAACTCTGATAGACTACCTATATACTGATTTGAAAACCGGTACAGAGCTTTCTTTTATATGTGAAAGAAACTTTTTACCTGCAATTGAATGTGCAAAGAAGCTCTCATTTGACTATGTACAGAAACTATGATGGAACTTGACTTGTCCACATATTCGGGCAATGAGTTACCTGATATCGACATTTATGAGGAAGAAGATAACATTTTCTATATTTATTATAAGGATGAAGAAATAGGTTCATTCAGTTTTTATACTTTTAACTTTGATACCGGCGATATCTATTTCCACAGTTTTAATATATATGATGAATATCAAAATAAAGGACTTGGAAAACTGTCTATGAGAGCAATACTTTTATTTTTAAAGAATATCGGAAAAACAAAGATTCATTTGCAACTGCTCTTGGAAAATACACCTGCATATAAAATATACACAGACTTGGGATTTAGCATTTCAAGTGAGATAAGCTATTACAAAAAATTTATACAGTAATATATTCTTTAAGTTTATATATTGCCATTTGTATTTATAAATGTTATCATATGAACATATTAATAGTGTGCAATCAAATTTATATTAATCTAATATAGGAGGTGAATTTATGTTATATGAAGCAATACAAGGAATATTTATTCCTTTTGTAGGTACATCATTAGGTGCTGCAGGTGTACTTTTTATGAAAAACGGACTGAGCAGAAGTGTTCAAAGAGCACTGACAGGCTTTGCCGCAGGTGTTATGGTGGCCGCATCCGTCTGGAGTCTTATAATTCCGGCTATTGAACAGATGGAAGAATCAGGTGCAGGCAGGCTCAGCTTTCTTCCGGCATTTATAGGCTTTTGGCTCGGAACCTTATTCTTACTGAGTCTTGACCATATAATTCCTCATTTGCATATGTATGCAAATAAAGCTGAGGGTAGAAAAAGTAAGCTTGCAAGAACAACTATGATGGTACTTGCAGTTACTCTTCACAACATACCTGAGGGAATGGCAGTCGGTATAGTATATGCAGGATTTTTAAACGGAAAAATAGGTATATCCGCAGGAGCTGCTCTCGCACTCTCTCTTGGTATCGCTATTCAAAACTTCCCTGAAGGTGCCATTATATCAATGCCACTTCATGCAGAAGGAGAAAGTAAAATGAAAGCACTATTCTATGGTATACTCTCAGGTGCGGTAGAACCTGTAGCAGCCCTGATAATGCTTGGAGCATCAAATATTTTTATCCCCGTGATGCCATATCTTCTAAGCTTTGCGGCAGGAGCTATGATGTATGTTGTAGTTGAGGAACTTATCCCTGAAATGAGCGAAGGGGAACATTCAAATATAGGAGTTATATTATTTGCCTTCGGATTTACAGTGATGATGGCACTGGATGTGGCTCTAAGCTAAATACAATAAAACACCGAACATGCCGGTGTTTTTATTGTATAAGTACAGACTCAATAAACACTAACTTAACTTCAACTACATTTAACTTCTTCCAATAATAGTATCCACTATTAGGGCTATAGCAAAAGCTACGCTGATTAAAATAGTCATAGCCGAGTATTTATCATAGATATATCCACTGTTAGTTATAACTATATTGGCTGTAAATATAACTGCCAAAATACCTCTGTATAAAGTATGTCTTTTGTCGTCTTTATTCTTAATACTCTGCGTATCATTCACAAAAAAAAATGAAAAAAAACAATAAAAACTAAAAAAATGAAAAAATGCTACATAATCAAATACAAATCCTAAAAAACCTAACAATCCCAAGAATCCTAAATTTTTTTTAAATCTGTATGTTTTTTTATTCTCCAAATTTTCCATCAAAATTCTCCCCCATTAAATTACATATTTTCTAATATAAGCTTTACATGTTCAGATAAATGAACTTTAAATTTTGTATGTTG
>CAKAQP010000051.1 GCA_916720285.1 uncultured Lachnoanaerobaculum sp.
AATGGGGGTAGTGAATGAACTTAATCACGAGGCTGATGCGTGATGGGCTTTCATATTTTCCACATATAGATGTACTCAATATAATTGAAATTCTGATTATTGCATATATTGTATATGAAATAATGACATGGATCACAAAGACCAGGGCATGGACATTGTTAAAGGGTTTGCTTATTATATTGGGATTTACAATCATTGCATATATATTGCACTTTGATGTTATATTGTGGATTCTGGGAAGGATTGCAACCATTGCGGTAACTGCGCTTATTATAATATTTGCGCCTGAGCTTAGAAAGGCTCTTGAGCAGCTGGGAAATAAAAACTTAATGAAGATTTTTGCTTTTGACAATAAAGCAATTACAGATGATGTAGGTGAGAGTACGATAGAAGAGCTTGTTAATGCGGCTTTTACAATGTCAAAACCTAAAACAGGAGCTTTGATTGTTATAGAGAGAAAAGAGAGTCTTGTAAATATAGAAAAGACCGGAATTTTGATAAACGGTATTGTATCAAGTCAATTGCTTATAAATATATTTGAACATAATACACCTCTTCATGACGGTGCGGTGCTTATAAGGGGCAATACAATTGTGTCGGCAACCTGTTATCTGCCTCTATCGGAGAATATGAGAATCAGTAAGGATCTTGGAACCAGACATAGAGCGGCTATAGGTATAAGTGAAGTTTCGGATTCCATTACCATAGTAGTATCTGAGGAGACAGGCAGGGTTTCAGTGGCACTTGGTGGAAATTTGATAAAGGTAAATGACAGTGAGGAACTGAGAAAGGAGCTCTCCGTTTTACTTGAAGATACAGCGGAGGAGAAGAAGAGCTCTTTATGGTCAAAGTTGTTGAAAGGAAGAGGTAATGAAAAAGACAAATAATCTTGTTTTGAAAATCAGCTCTTTGGCTATAGCATTTTTCGTATGGATAGTTGTAATAAATATTTCCAATCCTGTTGTTACAAGATCTCAGACGGTTAATCTTGAGGTTTTAAATGCCAATGTTATTACCGATGTGGGTAAGACTTATTCTTTAATGGGAGCAAATACGGTAACTGTAAGTTATGAAGTACGTTCAAGAGATGAGAGCAAGATATCGGCGTCGGATTTTAAGGCTTCAATAGATCTTGGAGATATGTATGACATAACAGGTGCGGTACCGATATCGGTTGAAGTGGTAAATAATAAAAACCTGATTTCAGGTGCGGTTACTTCAAAGCCCGGTATTGTAAGAATAAGTATTGAGGATTTGCAAAGAAAAGAATTTACTATGACTACTAAGATTACCGGTACTCCGTCAGACGGTTATTCTGTGGGTGAGGTAAAGCTTGATAAGAGCACGGTAGTAGTCACAGGTCCTGTATCAGTTATCGGACAAATCAGTAAAGTCGGTGTAGAGATTGATGTTGACGGAATGGACGGTAATGTAACCGGAAAAGCCGAGCTGAAGTATTTTGATGCCAACGGAAATGCTTTTATAATATCTGACAGTAGAGTAACGAAGAGTTTTGATACGGTAAATTACAGTATTGTAATGTTAAACGGAAGAACTTTGGCACTAAACTTTGAAGTAGGTGGAGAAGTGGCCGAGGGTTATATATTTTCAGGTGCGGAGAGCAGTACAAAATCCATACAGGTACGTGGACAACCTGAAGTACTTGAAGGACTTGATGCTGTCACAATACCTGCAACGGCGCTCAGTGTTGAGGGAGCGACAAGTGATGTGATTGTAGATGTCGATGTGAAAAATTTCCTTTCGGAAAATGTATCGGCAGTAGGTGATACAAATATCAAGGTGACATTGAAAGTAGAGGCCCTTGATAAGAAGTCTGTGACTTTGACAATAGGAGATTTGGAGATAAAGGGAGCAAGAACCGGAGTTTCCACAAATATTATACCTGAGAGGATAACTGTTGTAGTTTCAGGTCTTAGCGCAAATCTTGAGTCTGTATCAAATTCAGATATTAAGGCTACTCTTGATGTAAGTAAGATGTCGGCAGGAGCCAATAACGGAACTCTTACATTTGAATTGCCTACAGGTTTGAGTGTGGATTCGTATACTCCTTTTGAGGTTATGATAGGAAGTCCCGCAAATGAAAGAAATGAAACGACAACTACAGTAGAACAGAGCAGCAGTGAAGAAAGCAGCTCCGCTGCTGAAAACTAAGGGAGGTTTTTTAGGATGGTTTCAGAAGAACTTAAGGTTATAAACCCAAGTGGCTTGCATTTAAGGCCGGCAGGTAGTTTATGCAAGGAAGCATTGAAATATGATTCTAAAATAAATATTATATTTAAGGATGCTACAGCAAATGCCAAGAGTGTTCTGAGTGTGCTTGCAGCATGTGTAAAATGTGGCGATGCCATTAAGATAACATGTGACGGCAGGGATGAGAATGAGGCTTTGGAAGCTTTAAAGAATTTGATAAATTCAGGTTTTGGTGAATTAAAGTAAGTAGAGGTTTATAATATAATGAAAATTTATGGCGTAGGAGCTGCCGAGGGTATCGGTATCGGAGTTGCAAAAGTAGTCAGAGAACAAAATGTGGAAGTTGTAAAGAAAGCTGTTTCAGACAGTGAAGCTGAAGTTAATAACTTCATGAGAGTTCTGGATATCACTAAGGCTGAGACTGAAGAGATGTCACAGGCTTTAGAAAAGAATGCTTCGGCAAAGGAAGCGGAGATTTTGTTTGGACATATTATGCTTATGTCCGACCCTATGCTTGTGGATGAGATAGTTAACCGTATAAAAGGTGAAAGTGTTTGTGCGGAGTATGTGATAGATGAGGTATGTAATCAGTATGCCGCTGTATTTGCTTCAATGGATGATGAACTTATGCAGCAAAGAGCTACCGATATG
The DNA here is from genome assembly GCA_916720285.1 of uncultured Lachnoanaerobaculum sp. GTDB lineage: Bacteria > Bacillota > Clostridia > Lachnospirales > Lachnospiraceae > Lachnoanaerobaculum. The sequence goes on from CAKAQP010000051.1 coordinate 2,863, forward strand.
CTTGATATTAAAACAAGACTTATAAAGAAGATACTCGGTATAGAAAATACCGATCTTTCGAAACTTCCTTATGGCAGTATTCTGGTTGCAAAGGATTTGACACCTTCTATGACGGCAGGACTTAATCCGGATAATGTTCTCGGAATAGTTACACAGTTTGGGGGAAAGACATCACATTCGGCTATTCTTGCAAGAGCACTTGAAATACCTGCAGTAGTTGGACTTTCAAATCTTCCTGAGGATATAAGTGATGATACGGATATACTTCTTGACGGCGAGAGCGGAGAGGTCATTATACTGCCTACAGATGCTGAAAAGTCGGATTATGAGAATAAGAAGAAAAAGTATGATACAAACAAGGAAATGTTAAAGAAGTACAGAGAATTACCAAGTATTTCAAAGGACGGTAAGAAGGTGGAAATAGCCGGAAATATAGGAAGCCCTGAGGATGCAAAAAAGGTAATTGAAAACGGCGGAGAAGGTATTGGACTTTTCAGAACCGAGTTCTTATTTATGGACAGAGACTGTATGCCTACTGAAGAAGAGCAGTTTGAAAGCTATAAGGAAGTAGCAACAGCCATGGAAGGAAAGCCCGTCATTATCAGAACTCTTGATATAGGCGGTGATAAGGAAATCCCCTATATGGGAATAGTACAGGATGAGAATCCTTTCCTTGGATATCGTGCCATAAGACTCTGCCTTGACAGAAAAGATGATATTTATATACCGCAACTTAGAGCATTGCTTCGTGCAAGTGCTTTCGGAAATATCAAGATAATGTTGCCGCTAATCACTTCAATGGATGAAATAAGAGAAGCTAAGGCGCTTATAAGTGATATAAAGAAAGAACTTGATGAAAAGAATATTGCATATAATAAGAGCATAGAAGTCGGTATCATGGTTGAGACCGCAGCTGCATCATTACTTGCAGATATATTTGCAAAAGAGGTGGATTTCTTCAGTATAGGTACCAATGATCTGATTCAATATACCATGTCTGTAGACAGAGGAAATGTAAAAATTGCAGGTTTGTATTCTCCATTTTCACCAGCAGTACTCAGAAGTATCAACAGAATCATTACAGAAGGTAAAAAGGCCGGAATAATGGTCGGAATGTGTGGTGAGGCTGCAGCGGATCCTTTACTTATTCCTGTACTTTTAGCATGGGGTATGGATGAATTTTCAATGTCGGCTTCAAGTATACTGAAGTCAAGACAGATAATTTCCGGGTGTGACAGCAAGGACTTAAAAGCTAAGGTGGATAAGGTGCTTGAGATGTCGACAGAGGGTGAGATTAAAGAGTACTTAAAGAAATTGACAGAGGAGCTTGGATGTTAATATACACTGTTTGCAGTTTATTAGCGTATGTATTATCCCGGATGGAGCGTTATGCCCTGTCCGGGTTTGTTCTAATTTTGGCGGCATTATATCTGTATATTAAGGAATACAGATACTCAAAATCATTGGTAAATCTTAGAGGTGTTTTTGCATTGGCTTTTATTGGAGGCGAGGGTCTTGCCGCTATGAAGCTTTCACACCTTGCAAAACCATGGGGAGACAGAACATGGATTTGTCTCGCTCTGGCCTTCGGATGCTTTTATATTGTATTTGAGATATTGAAGGCGGTTAAGGGTAATCCTTATTTAAACGGAGAGAGAGTGCTTGAAAGAAGCAATGAGGATATGATGTATGCATGTATCATTATACTTGCACTTACATCCTTGACGGCTTTTAATATTGAGGCCATTGTACTCGGGTTTATTCCTCTTTTTGAAAAAGGAGTTCCTCATGCATATTCTTATTTTCATATTTCAGGCGTACATTACTTTACCGTAAGCTGTATTTTAGTGCCTGCTTTCAGTATTGTCTACTTGAATGAAGAGAGTAGGCTTGGGATTATAAAGATAATATTTTTGGTTTTAGCCAATATTATTGCTATGGCGATACCGATACTTTGTGTATCAAGATTTCAGTTTATGTTTGCTGTGCTTCTTGCCTTTGTAACCTTACTTATATTAAAGAGGGAAAGGATAAGGCCGGTATATTTTGTGAGTGTTATAGTATTTATCGTTCCGGTATATTTATTGCTTTCTGTGGCAAGAAGCCATAATGTGGAGTATCTTAACGGTATATTTGAAATGAAATATAATCTGCCTATTTTTATAAGTCAGCCATATATTTATATTGCAAATAATTATGACAATCTGGATACTTTGATAAAGGAATTGCCGAAACACAGCTTCGGATTAAAGGGGCTGTTTCCTCTTTGGGCACTTACGGGAATTAAGTTTATATATCCGAAGATAGTGGACTTTCCTATTTTTGTAAACAAAACCGAACTTACAACAGTGACATTATTTTATGATGCCTTTTATGACTTCGGAATAGTCGGAGTTGCCGTATTTTCCACAGCGCTTGGATGCATCGGATATTTCTTTGAGAAGATGATAAGAAGCACAAGACATGCAACATTCTATATTATATATGCACAAGTATTTATTTATCTGGCGCTTTCATTTTTTACCACATGGTTTTCAAATCCTGCCACATGGTTTTATTTTATAGTGACATTGTCAATATTTTTTATATGTGAGCAGAAAGGCAGGTAGCTTATGGAAAATATGAATGCGCTAGACAGGCAGTACAGGGAAATGACGGAGACTCCTGTAGAAAAACTGATTTTAAGACTCAGCATTCCCACTATCATAAGTATGCTTGTAACGAATATTTACAATATGGCGGATACTTTTTTTGTCGGAAAGCTTGGTACAAGTGCTTCTGCGGCTATAGGTATAGTATTCTCTTTGATGACGATAAATCAGGCACTCGGATTTATGTGCGGTCATGGTTGCGGCTCAAATATATCCAGAAAGCTTGGAAATAAGCAGGGCAATGAGGCCATAAAGTTTGCCTCGACAGGATTTTTTATGTCACTGGTTTTGGGTGTGCTTATAATGATTTTCGGCATAGTATTTATGGAGCCTTTGCTTAGACTGATGGGAAGTACCGATACGATAATGCCTTATGCAAAGAGCTACGGTATCTGTATACTTTTTTCAGCTCCTTTTATGACAGGAAGCTGCGTGCTGAATAATGTTTTAAGATATGAGGGTAAAGCCGCACTTGCGATGGTAGGGCTTACTCTGGGCGGTGTATTAAATATTATCGGAGATCCGATATTTATATTTGTATTTAACATGGGTACTTTGGGGGCAGGTATATCCACGGCAATTTCACAGATTATAAGTTTTTTTGTATTGCTTGCAATGTTCGGTGGAGAAAGAACCGTTTCAAGGCTTAGACTTTCAGCAGTATCAAGAGATTTAAGGGATATTGTAAATATATTGGAGACAGGCTTTCCGAGTCTGATAAGACAGGGAATGATGAGTGTTTCAACTATGGTTTTAAACTATATGTCTATGCCTTATGGTGACGTGGCTATTGCGGCTATGAGTATTGTCGGCAGAGTATGTAATTTTATATTTGCCGTTGCACTTGGAATTTCACAGGGATTTCAACCCGTATCGGCTTTTAACTACGGGGCAAAGAAATTTAAGCGTGTGAAAAGGGCTTTTATATTTTGCTGTGGACTCAGTATGATAATAATAGGAATTTTAAGTGTTGTTTCACTTATATTTTCAGGACATATAATAGGCTTATTCAGAGATGATGCCAATGTTATAAAGGTTGGAACTTTTGCCTTAAGAGTACAATGTGTGGTTTTATTCTTATCACCTATTACGCTTGCAGCCAGTATGATGTTTCAGGGAGCAGGAGAAAATCTGGCTTCATCAATAGCTTCGTTTTTAAGAAGCGGCATTACATTTGTTCCGATGGTGCTTATATTGCCGAAATTTTTGGGGATATACGGGATACAGCTTGCACAGCCGGTGGCGGATATTATTTCATTTGTTATAGTAATGCCGCTGATAGTGAATTTTTTCAGAAAAATAAATGCATAAATTTTAGTAGTAAATGTTGACAATTTTATGTTTTTACAGTATAAATTAATAAAACCGTTGATTGGGAGAAAAGAAATTAGTTACTCACAGAGAGTCGGAGGTGCTGAGAACCGATAGGGATGACGATTTTAATATGGACCCATGAGGGCGAGGTGAAAGGAAACAAGTAGCTAAGACGGGTGCTCCCGTTATCGGGCAGAAAATGTGTCGGCATTTTTTTAGAGAGAGTATTTTTACTAATGAAGGTGGTACCGCAGGCTTTGCTTGTCCTTTGGATAAGCAAAGCCTGCGTTTTTTTGTGCAAAGATCGCTCTCGGTAAATATATCTCTATATCGAATGCCTTAAGGAGGAGAAAATGAATTTAATAAAGAAACTTGGAATTATTGCAATAGGTGCAGCTTTGATGGCAGGATGTACACCAAAGGCGGATGCGGCTAAGAGCTCCAATACAGAAACTACCACAGCAGAAAGCGGCGCTACCGAGAGTTCAAAAGCGGAGGCTACAGACAGCACAGAGATGAAAAAAATCGGAGTAATTCAGCTGGTTGAGCATAAATCACTTGATATAATATATAATTCATTTAAAGATGAGTTAAAGAACTTAGGATATGTGGATGGCGAGAATGTTAAGATAACATTCCAAAATGCACAGGGAGATATGTCAAATATTACAAGTATAGTTCAGGGATTTGAGGGTGATAAGCAGGATGTTGTAGTAGGTATCGCTACACCTGTAGCACAGGGGGCTATGAGTTTAACAAAGACAACACCTGTAGTTTTCTCTGCAGTTACAGATCCTATAGGTGCAGGAATACTTACAGATATGAATGCACCTGACAAGGGAATGACAGGTACAAGTGATGCCGTACAGATTGATAAAATAATGGATCTGGCACTTCAGATTACTCCTGATGTAAAGAAGGTAGGTTTCATATACAATCCCGGAGAGGACAATTCCGTAACTAATCTCGGATTGCTTGAAAACTATGTAAAAGAGAAAAATCTTGAGCTTGAAACAGTAAGTATTTCGACAAGTGCCGATCTTCAAACAGCAGCCGCATCACTTTTTGAAAAGGTGGATATGATATTTGTATCAAACGACAATACGGTTGCGGAGGCTATGCCTATACTTACTGCAGAGGCGATAAAGGCTAAAAAGCCTATATATGTAGGTGCCGACTCTATGGTAATGGACGGCGGTCTTGCTACAGTAGGTATTGACTATACAGATCTTGGAAAAGAAACAGCTAAGATGGTGGATGAAATACTTAAGGGCAAATCTGTAAATGAAATTCCTGTAAAAGTTTTCAAGGATGATTTGTTTATCTATGTAAATACAGATACAGCTGCCGCACTCGGTATAGAGATACCTGAGAGCATCAAAACAGACAAGAAATTTGTCGAGATTAAATCAAATAAGTAGGAGTAAAAATGACATTATCAACATTACTTGGTAGTATTGAACTTGGGCTGATATTCGCAATATTATCATTGGGATTATTTATAGCTTTCAGAATTTTGGATCTGCCCGATCTGACGGTGGACGGGAGTTTTGTTACAGGTCTGGCTTACAGCGCTATATGGTCAGTGGCTAAAAATCCCGCTATGGGACTTTTGATGGGAGCCTTAGGCGGAATGATTGCAGGTATTGTCACAGGTATACTTCATACAAAATTGAAAATTCATGCTATATTGGCAGGAATACTTACAATGACAGGTCTGTATTCCATAAATCTCTTTGTAATGGGTGATAAGCCAAGTGTTTTCTTTTACGGTGAAAAGACTGTATTTACTCCTTTTGAAGGAAAGTTTTTTATAGGTACAACCGATATCGGAAAGTTAATTTTGTTATTTATAATTGTTGTTGTTTTAGTAGCCGCATTAAAGTTATTTTTAATGACGCAGGTAGGACTTTCTCTTAGAGCTACCGGTGATAATGAGGCAATGGTTAGAAGTTCAAGTATAAATACAGATGCTATGAAAATACTGGGGTTTGCACTTTGCAATCTTATAGTAGCTTTCTCAGGCGCAATATATGCACAGTATAATATGACAGCAACACATGGAGTCGGAACGGGAATGCTGGTACTTGGGCTTGCAAGTATCATAATCGGAGAAACGGTTATAGGAAAGAGAGGGATACTCAGACATCTGATTGCGGTGGTAATAGGTGCGATAATATATCGTATAATGCTTGCGGTGGCATTCGGACTTGGGCTTCCTGCCATATATTTAAAGCTCTTCTCAGCGGTAATAGTTGTTATCGCAATAAGCATACCTTTGATAAAGCCTACAATTGCAAGATGGAGAAAGATACATGCTGGAAATTAAAAATGTTAATGTAATATTTAATAAGGATACCGTAAATGAGAAAAAGGCCTTACGTGATTTGAATCTTAAATTAAATGACGGAGATTTTGTAACTGTAATAGGCAGTAACGGTGCGGGAAAATCCACTATGTTAAATGCGATAGCAGGCAATATAGAAGTGGAGAGCGGAAGAATATATAATAACGGCCTTGATATCACATATATGAAGGAGCATAAAAGAGCAAGATTTATAGGCAGACTGTATCAGGATCCTTTAAAGGGTACAGCGCCTCATATGACAATAGAAGAAAATATGGGACTGGCATACAGCCGTGGTAAAAAGGTGAGATTCGGGCTTGGAGTAAGAAGAAGTGACAGAGAGTATTTCAAATCTGTGTGCACTAAGCTTGGACTGGGTCTTGAGCACAGATTAAAAAACGAAGTCGGAGGACTCAGCGGCGGACAAAGGCAGGCGCTGACGCTTTTAATGGCAACCATGGAAACACCTGAGCTTTTGCTGCTTGATGAGCATACTGCGGCTCTTGATCCCAAGACCAGTAAGAAGATAATGGAAATAACCGACAGGATAGTAACTGAAAATAATATTACAACTTTGATGATTACACATAATATCAAAGATGCCTTGCATTTCGGAAATAAAACAATAGTTATGAATAACGGAAGTATTTTAAAAGTTCTTGAAGGCGATATGAGAAAGAATATGACGGTTTCAGATGTGATGGAATTGTATTCCGGAACGGACGCCGTATTGACCGACAAGATGATTTTAGGTGAATAAAAAATTGAGCTCTACAAATCGTAGAGCTCATTTTTTATTTGAATACTATTGTCCGGGTCCTATAGGTACCGGAGAACCTTGGCCTCCGGGGCCTTCAGTGGACATATGAGCACCGGGGCCTGAACGTGGTGCTTCCGTGGTCGGAGTAACTCCGGGACCATGTAATACATCGGAATCCTCAGGTTCTTTTGAAGAAGGCCCTGTCTTTATAGGTGAGGCTGTGGTGGTCTCAGGAATTTTTATTTCTGAAGGCTGCCTCTTAGGTTTTGAACTGTTTGAGTTTGCTTTAGTCGGTGCAACAATTGTATTGGGCGATTGGCCGGATGAATTACTTCCCGGTGCCGCTCCGACAACATCCCCGTTCGGTGCCACACCGACAGTTACATTATTTTGTTTCGGATTTACAACAGGATGATTTACACTTGCCCTTGGTGACACACCGACTCCGGCGTCTTCTCCGTCATTTGCTGTAGGTGCATTAGGGTCAATTATTTGACTTGGTCCGCCATGGATTGTACATGTGGCCGTAGGTACAGCATACTGTGAATCATCGGTATTTGACTGTCCGCTTGGAACTATAAGTGCAACCCTTGTAACTGTATTCGGGCAGTTTGCAGTAGGCAACAGACCGCTTTCACTACATACCGTCACTGTAGTATGGTGATCGCATACATCTGTAGGTACCGTTCCTTTGGCAAAATATTCGGTATATGTAGAATCGCCACGAGGATCGTGGTCACAAACTCCCGGTATAGGAAGTTTTCCCGACTTTCTGCAGACCACGGCAGTCTCTACGGAATCAGGTACAGGGAAGCCTATATCTTCGGCACCCTCTGAAACTTTATTCATTATCTTCCTCCAGATATCCTTGTGGAAGCTTGTACCTCCGGTGTCTGAGAGAGTCTGATTTTCGTCACATCCTGCCCATACTCCTGCTGTATAATATGGCGTAAATCCTACAAACCATACATCCACATTCTTTGAAGTAGTACCGGACTTGCCGGCTACACTCATATGATCAAGATGAGCTCTTGTAGATGTGGAATTTATGTTCACACCGCTGCTTGCAAACTTTCTGTTGTTCTCTGTAGATGCAGCCATGGCATCTGTAAGAAGGAATGCGGTTGAGTCTTTTATAACTCTGTGAGTCTGTGGAGCAGTATTATCAATCAAAGTCTTTCCGTTGTGGTCTACAATCTTTGTAAAGAAGACCGGCTTTGTATATACACCTTGATTTGCTATTGTTGCGAAGGCACCTGTAAGTTCAAGGTTTGTAATACCCTTTGTAAGACCTCCGAGTGCAAGGGATGCATTGTAGTCCTGATCCGTAAGGGTGGTAATACCGAAGTCCTTGGCATACTGTACTCCGACTCTCGGTGTTACAGTTTCCATAAGTGTTTTCAATGCAACTATATTCATAGAATATATGATACCGTCACGAATACTTGACCATCCCATATATCCCTGCTTGTCATACCAGTTTTGGAAAGTTTTTTCTCCTATTGTATATTCGGCATCATAATAGGTTGTAGCCAAAGTATCACCGCTGGTATCAAGTGCAGGTGCAAATGAGGATATCACCTTAAAAGTTGAACCCGGCTGTCTGGTAGTATTTGTAGCTCTGTTTAGAGAAAGTGAAGATGTCTTTTCGCCTCTACCTCCGTTTATAGCTTTTACGGCACCGGTTTTTTGATCCATAAGAACAAAGGAAACCTGAGGTTCCAAAACGGTTTTTACACTTTCACCTACGACTGTATCGCCATCTTTAACAACTGTAGCTTTATAGCTTTCAGCATCAGCTTTTGCGGCATCTTCAGTAGTATAAAGTCCGTTGAAGCCGTCGTGAAGCACATCTGAATGGTATTTGTTAATATCCTTTTCGGAATAATTATGTGTGTTCTTTTCACTGTCTGTGACTGTAAGTCTGTATTCAAGTGCATACTTTGTATCAGGATAGTTTTCAGGATTGTTGACTTCACTGTCTACAATCTGCTGAAGTGAAGGATCCTGAGTGGTGTATATTGAGAGACCTCCGCTGTACAAAAGATTATGTGCCTGAGTTTCGGTATATCCCAGTTCATTTATAAATGCGGATGTAACCTGTGAAATTAAAGCATCTGTAAAATAGCTGTAGTGATTATTTTTTTCCTTTGCAAGCGTATTTATATTTTGGATTCTTGAATACACATCATCTGCAAGAGCTTCCTCCTGCTGCTCCTTTGTGATATAGCCCTGCTCATACATGTATTGAAGTATTATTTTTCTTCTTTCGGAATTTGCCTCCTGACCGGTGATAGGGTTGTACTTGGTAGGCCCCTTTGTTATACCGGCTATTACAGTGGCTTCGGAAAGAGTCAAGTCGGATACTTCCTTTCCGAAATACCTTCTTGCGGCAACTTTTACTCCCAGTGAGTTGCTTCCAAGGTTAATGGTATTCAGATAATTTGTAAGTATCAACTTTTTATCCATCTGTTTTTCAAGCTTTACGGCAAGATACATTTCCTGAAATTTTCTTTCTACCTTTTCTCCGAAACTTCTTTCTCTACCGCCGTTGAACACATTATTCTTTATAAGCTGCTGTGTTATGGTGGAGCCGCCGCCTGAAGAACTGTTTCCGGTTATTACACCGCTGACCGCTCTGAGTATAGCTCTGGTATCTATTCCGTTATGCTTCCAAAATCTGGAGTCCTCTATCGCCACAAAAGCGTCAATAAGAACCTTCGGAAGTTCGTCATAAGTTACCTCTTCACGGTTTGAACCTGCCATTACCAAAGTATCGGTAACCTGACCGGATGCATTGTATACTGTGGTGGCATATCCTAAAGGAACAATACTGTCAACGTCCACATCAGGAGCATTGTCTATAATACCCTTTATCATGCCAACCGCCATAGCACCTCCAAGAACAGTCACTACAAGCAGTGCAAGAAAAAATGTCTTTACAGCCTGAAATATAAATTTGTTTATATATTTCTTTTTTCTTGATCCGGGTGACTTGGAGCTTTTCTCGGGAGTTTTATTTTCATTCTCTTTATTCATCACTTTTTCCTTTTCAAAATAAATTTACATAAATAATCCGGAGCATTTGCCCTTATATCGGATTATACATCATTAATTTAATATAGGCTATCAGCTTTAAATAATCTTTATTTTTTATAAGCT
>CAKAQP010000052.1 GCA_916720285.1 uncultured Lachnoanaerobaculum sp.
GAAGGTGACTCATATACGCATTCACCATTTTTAAATATTGGAATTAAAAGCTCTTTAGTCTCAAATGATCCTGCACTAAGCTTTGTTCTCTTCCATGTTTCAACAGGATCAAATAGCATAAGTGACTCATCTGTAGAAAGCTTCTCCTCTTCTAAACAAATATAATCTGCTATTATCTTGCCTGTCTTTTTATTGTAAATTCTATATATTTTTTTATTTCCCGGATTTGTTATCTTCTCGGCATTCTCGGACAGTTTTATCTTAGGTATAAACTCTCCTGTTTCCTCATTCATAACAGCCGCAAGTTTATATACTCCTCCAAATGCCGGACAATCTTTTGATGTAATAAGGTTTGTACCTACTCCCCATCTGTTGATTGTGGCACCCTGTAATTTCAATGATGATATAATATTCTCATCCAAATCATTTGAAGCCGATATGATTGCATCATTAAATCCTGCCTCATCAAGCATCTCCTTGGCTCTCTTTGAAAGGTATGCAAGGTCACCGCTGTCAAGTCTTATACCGTAGTTCTTTAAAGGTATTCCTGCCTCCCTCATCTCCTTAAATACAGTGATAGCATTCGGCACGCCTGATTTTAGGGTGTCATATGTATCTACCAAAAGTGTACAGGCTGTCGGGAAAGTTTTTGCATAGGTTCTGAATGCCGACAGCTCATCCGGAAAGCTCATTATCCAGCTGTGAGCATGTGTTCCAAGAATCGGTACGTCAAACATTCTTCCGCAGAGTACATTACTTGTTCCTACGCAACCTCCTATCACAGCCGCTCTTGCTCCGTAAATACCTGCATCAGGTCCCTGTGCCCTTCTAAGTCCGAACTCCATCACTCCGTCACCGTCTGCGGCTAAAACCACTCTTGCGGCCTTTGTTGCTATAAGTGACTGATGATTTATAATATTTAAAAGTGCAGTCTCAATAAGCTGTGCCTGCATTATCGGTGCAATTACTTTTACAAGCGGTTCTCTTGGGAATATAACGCTTCCCTCAGGTATAGCATAGATATCTCCTGTAAATTTAAAATCTCTAAGATACTCCAAGAAATCATCTCTAAAGAGCTTAGTCTTTCTTAGATATTCAATATCTTCATTGTCAAAATGTAAATTTTTAATATAATCTATCACCTGATCAAGTCCCGCACAGATAGCATATCCGTTTTTATTCGGATTTGATCTGTAAAACATATCAAAAATAACAGTTTCGTTTACACTGTTTTCCAAATGGTATCCCTGCATCATTGTAAGTTCATACAAGTCAGTCAATAATGTCAAATTTCTTTTATCCATTCTCTTATTCCATCCTTTTCCCGGCAAATACACAAGCCTTTTCTATATCAATCTATGCTTTATTCAATATATTGTCAAGCTAATTAATTTTAATCTAAGACAAATCAATTGTTTTCATTAAACAATATAAGTCCGCCCTTTCTTTTATGTCCTGTGTTCCACAACTCTCCAAAGTCAAACCATCTGTAACTTCCATAGCTTACAACTTTAACCATAAATTTTTCTCCGTCTTCCTCATAGCCTGTAAGTAAAAACCAGTGCCACACAAAACTTTTAAATTTAGGGTTTTTATGCATAAGTATAAGCATCGGTATCGGCATCTTTTTATCTATTTGATCTTTTACAACTTTGACAGCATCCTCTATAGAATTGCCACCTGAAAATTCTGATAAACTTATACTCTGTTCATCAATATCTTCCAAGAAATCACTTATACCGTCAACATATATCTCAAGTCTGTCTATGCCTGTCCACCTCGGCCTCAGATAAGGCTTTACATCATTTGAAAAATCTACATAGTCAAGTGAGTTCACATTTTCTATATCATATGGATAAAGTTTATCTTTACCCAAATACTTTCTCATATAAACAAAGCTGTCACAGGCTGTAACACAGGCACATCCGCCTTTATTCATCCACAGATTTTTGAAATCTTCCTGATTCCATCCGTATTTTCCGTCAATATAAAAATAATCCAGTTCTTTTTTCATATTCTCTCTAAAATTTTAGAGCAATATAATACTCTAAAGTACCACATTGCTCCAACTAAAAATTTATAAATCTTCTTCACCAAGCAGGTCTTCAAACTCTTCCTCATCAAGAAGCTCGTCAAAAGCATCTGCAACTATCTCATATTCTTCATCCGTCTCTATATTTGTAAGCTCAGGCTGTCCGTCTTCGGTCTCGGAGTATCTGTAAAGATATACTGTACCTTCATCATTGTCATCCTCAGGCATTACAGCAATATACTCTCTGTCTCCGGCACTGAAAATATTGAGTACAACACATTCAAGTACAGTATCGTCCTCAAGTGTTATAGAAACTGATACATTACCTTCTTCCACTATACCGTTTTCAAATAAATTCTTATCGTCCATAGTTCTCCTTTATCTTACTTGACTGTTAAGGAAGTTTAAAACTTCCTGTTTATCATTTCTTAATTGATTTTTTAATTCCTCAAGACTACCGAATTTCATCTCAGGTCTTATATATTTATAAAGATATACCTCTATCTCTCTACCGTAAAGATTTGCTTCAAAGTTATACAGGTATGTCTCGACTCTTGAAACATGATTTTTTTTATCATTTTCAATACTTGGATTTGACCCGACATTTGTAAGTCCGAGATAAAGAGTATCATCATCACCGATTCTTACTCTGGATGCATAAACTCCGTATTTTGGCAGATGCTTTTCATTTGAAGGAAATAAATTTAAAGTAGGGAAACCTATAGTGGCTCCTATCTTATTCCCTTCCTCAACAATACCGCTTATAGAGTATATACCTCCAAGAAGCTTATTGGCTTCTTCCATATCCCCTTCATCAAGTTTTGTCCTGATAAGTGTTGAGCTGATATCATTATGAAAATCATCCTTTTCCTTTTCAATTATCTTTACATCAAAACCCAAAGTCTTTGACAATCTGTTTAGCAGTTCAATATTCCCGCTCTTTTTATAACCGAATGCCGCATCGTCTCCTGCAACGATTTCAGCCATACCAAGTTTCTTAATAAGAATATCTGTCAAAAACTCCTCTCCTGTAAGCTTTGCAATATCCATATCGAAGGGGTATTCTATATAATAATCAATTCCAAGTTCTTCTAACTTTTTTCGTCTTTCCACATTTGTAAATATCTGTGTGGTATGCTTATTTCTTACTATATTTGACGGAAGAGTTCTAAAAGAAAATACAACAGTCTTCAGACCTTTTTTATTCGCTTCTTCTTTCAAAGTTCTGAATAACTTTCTATGTCCCCTATGCTCACCGTCAAACTTTCCTATAACAACAGCGGTTTTCTCTGTTATCTTTATGTCTGTAGTATTTATAAATGTAATCACATTATCACCTATCTATAAAAACATCTTGAATGGCTTTAATTCATCCGATTCTTTTTTATATATTGCAATAAATATGTCATTAGAATCATAGACTCTATATAAGTCACTGTCTTCAAAATCTTTTTCAAATTTTAATTTATTTCCGTTATGCAGATATTTATCAAAGTCAGGAGATGTATTTATTTTGGGCAGGAAGGAAAAATATTCTTCCACGCTCATTATCCTTTTATCTATACTATCTCTCTCTGATTCCAGTTGTTTCAGTGTAACAGCCCCCTCTATATCAAATCTGTCCACTCTCTTTCTGACAAGAGACTCCATACAACCGCCTACCGAAAGTTTTTCTCCTATATCATGGCATAATGTTCTAATATAAGTTCCCTTAGACACTTTGGCCGTAAACTTTACTCTCGGCAAATCTATATCGATTATATCAATATTGAAAATTTCAACTTTTCTCGGTTCTCTCTTTACTTCCTTACCTTCTCTTGCCAGATCCACAAGCTTTTTTCCGCCTACTTTTAATGCCGAATACATAGGTGGAAGCTGCATATACTCTCCAAGAAATGAATTTATTACCTCTTTAACTTCATCTTCAGTCAAATGTGAAGTGTCTTTTTTTTCTGAAATTTTTCCTGAAGTATCCTGTGTATCTGTTGACACTCCTAAAAGCAGCACCGCCTCGTATTCTTTTGACTTGTCGGTCAACATATCAGACAATACAGTAGCATTACCTAACAATACCGGAAGTACACCGACAGCATCCGGGTCCAATGTTCCCGAATGCCCGATTTTCTTTTGCTTAAGAATTCCTCTCATTTTTGCTACAACATCATGAGATGTAAATCCTTTTTCTTTGAATATATTTATTATTCCGTTATAAGCATTCTTAGCCATTCAATTCTTTCTCAATCATAGGCAATAGTGTATTTTTTAAAATTTCGTCAGCCTTGCCGTACACTGTAGCACCTGCGGCTCTGATATGACCGCCTCCTCCAAGTGCAGCCGCAATACTGCTGACGTTTTTATTTATAGAACGTAAACTTACTTTGTATTCATTTTTAGCGGTCTCATACATAAATAATGCAATTTCCACACCGTCTATATTTCTCAGATTGTCTATGATTCCATCCATTTTCTTTTTATCTGAAATATACTTACTCCAGGTATCATAATCCAGAACACCATAGCAACACTTGCCGTCAAATTCCAACTTTGCATTTGTAAGTACCAGTCCCAAAAGCTTGCTTGCATTAAAATCTTTTTTGAAATACGTATCATCTATAATTTTTGTGAAATCAAAACCTTTTGAAATCAGTTCTCCGGCTATATCCATGGTTTCCTTTGTGGTAGATTGATATTTAAATACTCCGGAATCATGGACTATACCTGTATATAAGCATTTTGCAGTCTCTACACTTACTTTATCACTATCCAGCAAAGTGTACAAGAGTTCACAGGTAGAACTTCTGAAATCTTCCACTATATTAAATTTTGCAAACTTTGTATTGGTGATATGATGATCTATGCATATACTCTGTGCGGCACTCTCAAGCATTACACCTCTACTTCCAAGTCTCTCTCTGTCTGACGCATCTAAAGAAATAAGTAAGTCGGCCTCCATAAACGGGTCCTCACTTATCAGCTCAAACCCGTTCATAAATGAAAACTTCATTGAAGGCTTTTCAAGACATACCTTTACCTGCTTACCTTCAAAATTTTCTGTTATATAGTTATACAATCCCAAAGTGGAGCCTGTACAGTCTCCGTCAGGGCTTACATGACCTGTTATAGCTATATTTTTTGCATTTTCAATAAGCTCTATTAGTTTATTCATTGCCCTTCTCATCTTTTTTAATTACTTCATCTATCAGCTTATCCATTTTCATACCGTAAGCCAATGACTCGTCCAAAACAAATTTTAATTCAGGAGTATTTCTTAAGTTTAATCTTCTCGCAAGTTCTTTTCTTATAAATCCTGAAGAAGATTTAAGACCTTGTAATGTCTTCTTTGACTGCTCGTCATCACCCAATACACTGACATATATTGTTGCGTATTTTAGGTCTGTGGTAACTTCCGCATCTGTTACACTGGTCATGGGTGCGACTCTTGGGTCCTTTACATCACCTCTTATGATTTCAGATACGGTTTTCATTACCTCCGAGTTGATCATAGTAGACTTTAAACTGTTCTTTCTCATACATTCCTTTCTTTATTATGATCTTGGAACCTCTACCATAGCATATGCTTCCACCTGGTCAAATTCCTTAATATCATTAAATTTCTCAAATACAAGACCGCATTCATATCCTGTAGCAACTTCCTTAACATCATCCTTAAATCTCTTAAGTGATGCAAGATTTCCGTCAAAGACCTGCTCTCCGTCTCTTGTAATTCTTACCTTACAGCCTCTTACAAACTTACCGTCAAGTACATAGCTTCCTGCAATATTTCCGACACCTGAAGCCTTGAAGATCTGTCTGATTTCAGCATGTCCGATAACCTTCTCCTCGTAGATAGGCTCTAGCATACCCTTCATAGCGCTCTCAATATCTTCAATTGCCTGATAGATTACTCTGTAAAGTCTAAGGTCTACATTCTCTCTTTCAGCTGTAGCCTTTGCCATCTGATCAGGTTTTACATTGAATCCGATAATAATTGCATTACTTGCCGCCGCAAGTACAACATCGCTCTCATTTATGGCACCTACGCCTCCGTGGATTACCTTTACGGCAACCTCGTCATTTGAAAGTTTTGTAAGTGACTGCTTTACAGCCTCAACCGAACCCTGAACATCGGCCTTTACAACTATGGGAAGTTCCTTGACATTTCCTGCCTTAATCTGGCTGAACAGATCGTCAAGTGAAAGCTTAGCCTTTGTATCTTCGATAAGCTTATTCTTGCTCTCTGAGATAAATGTAGCCGCAAATGCCTTTGCTTCCTTATCATTTTCTGTAGCCACAAACACTTCACCGGCATTCGGTACGCTGTCAAGTCCCAAAATCTCAACAGGTGTTGAAGGTCCTGCCGACTTTACCTTGACTCCCTTATCATTCATCATAGCACGAACCTTACCTGAGCATGATCCTGCCGCTATGAAATCTCCTACATGAAGAGTACCCTTTTGAACAAGTATTCTCGCTACAGGTCCCTTACCCTTGTCAAGCTCTGCCTCTATTACAAGACCTCTTGCTTTTCTGTTAGGATTTGCCTTAAGCTCTTTTACTTCGGCTGTAAGTATTATCATCTCAAGAAGATTTGAGATACCCTCTCCTGTCTTTGCGGATACAGGTACGAATATAGTGGAACCGCCCCAATCTTCAGGTATAAGCTCATACTCCGAAAGTTCCTGCTTTACCTTGTCGATATTTGCGGCCGGTCTGTCTATCTTATTGATAGCAACTATTATTTCAACTCCTGCCGCCTTTGCATGGTTTATAGCCTCCACAGTCTGCGGCATCACGCCGTCATCTGCAGCTACTACAAGTATTGCGATATCTGTAGCCTGTGCACCACGCATACGCATTGCTGTAAACGCCTCATGTCCCGGTGTATCAAGGAAAGTTATAGGCTCTCCGTTTATTTTTACCATATAGGCACCGATATGCTGTGTAATACCTCCGGCCTCTCTACTGGTAACATTTGTTTTTCTTATAGCATCAAGAAGTGATGTTTTACCGTGATCGACATGGCCCATTACAACCACTACAGGCGGTCTTGGTACCAATGTCTCCTCTGCATCCTCAGCCTCCGCCAAAAGCTCTCCGATAACGTCTACCTTCTCCTCCATAGTGCAGATAACATCATACTCAAGAGCTATCTCTTCAGCCTGCTCGAAAGTAAGCTCCGTATTAAGTGTAACTATCTGTCCTTTTAAGAAAAGCTTCTTTACAATTGTTGACGGCTGAAGCTTAAGCTTTGAAGCAAATTCCTTGATTGTAATTGTCTCAGGAATGATGATTTCTTTGATATCATCCTGTACCTCTTCAACCTTTTGCTTTACAGGCATTATGAACGGATGCTTGCTCACCTTGCCCTTTGCAGGACCGTCCTCAGTTCTGTGCTTCTTATCGTTCTTATTATTATTTTTGTAATTATTCTTATTAACTCTGTTGGAAGTTTTCTTGCCTAAACCGTCAAGTACAGGAACTCCTGCTGCGGAATCATTTTTCTTAAATCCCTGCTGCTTGTTATTACCGAAACTTCTGCCTGTATTCTCATCCTTGGAGAAATCTTTATTTCTGTCATTTCTGTTGTTTCTGTCATTTGAGCCTTGGAAGTTTTTATTGTCTTTTCCGGCAAAGTTTCTGTTTCTGTCGTTATTTCCGGCACCGTCTCTGCCCTTTGAGTTTCTGTCGTTCTTAAAGTTTCCCTTTTGGTCCTTATCTTTGTTGAAAGGCTTTTTATCTCTGTTTTGCGGACGAGAATCCTTACCTCTTGCCTTATCTCTTTCTTCTCTTTCCTTGAAGATATTTCTGATAGGTTGAGCGCTTTCCTTAGCCTTTTTAGCGGCTTCCATCTCCGCATAAACATTTCTCGGTTTAGCAGGCTCGGCACTATCTAAATCCTGTGCTTGTGCCTTCTTCTCCTCTGTAACAACAGGTGTTTTACTCTCTACATGTACTACAGGCTCTTTTGCTGTAACAACTTCCTCTGTCTTTACAGTCTCAACCGCCTTTTCTTCTTTCTTTATTTCTTTTGAACTGTCAGATTTTGAAACATCGTTTTTTTTCTCTTCAGTAGCCTTCTTTTGAGGCTGCTTTGTTGCTTCCGCATCCTTTTTTGTATTCTTCTTAGGAGCTGCAGCTGATTTTGAACCCGACTTTTTTGCAGGCATCTGCTGTGCATTCTGCGGTCTGAATACTACAACCTTTTTCTTAGGTGCTTCCTCCTTCTTTGCTTCTGATACTTCCTGTGTGGTCTCTACCGTTCTGTTATTTTCCATATTTTCTTTATTATTATTCACTACTTTATTTCCATCTATTTTATTGAATTTTTCTCTAAGCATTTTTTCTTCATCAGCTGATATATTTGACATGGCCACCTTTGATACACCCTTCTCCTTCAAATATGCTATCAACTCATTATTATTTTTGCCTATTTCTTTTGCCAGATCGTTTACTCTCAATTATCATTCCTCCGTGATTTTTAATATTGCATTTTTAAATCCGTCCTCAGTTAATGTTATTGATGATCTAAGCCCTTTGCCCAAAATCATTCCCAAATCTTCCTTTGTGGAATATATTAATATCGGAACATGATAAAATTTACATTTATCTTCAAATTTCTTCTTCGTGTTTTCAGATGCATCCGTTGCTATTATTACCAGCCTCGCTTTACCGGATTTTATGCATTTTTCAACTGAAAACTCTCCCGACACCACTTTACCTGCTTTCATAGCAAGTCCGATTAAATTTAATATCCTATCTCTTGCCAAGTTCCGCCATCTCCTCACTAAGCTTTAATAAAACATCCGTATCAACATTCATCTTAAAGGCTCTGTTAAGTCCCTTGGTCTTTATTGCTTTTTGCAGACAATCTATATTATTGCATATATAAGCACCTCTTCCGTTTGCTCTTCCTGTGCTGTCTAAAAGCATTTCTCCTTCAGGTGTCCTTACTATTCTTATCAATTCTTTTTTAGGCTTTGACTCATTACATCCGATGCATTTTCTTTGAGGTGTTTTATTCTTCAATGTCGTTGTCATCTTTTGTTTCTGCCTCAGCATCAAATTCTTCAGTATCAGGTGTATATCCCTCCTCAACAGGCATATCATCAGACATATCGTCACTGCCGTCCAAAGAATCAAAAACTCCCATTTCTCTTGCCTGACTCTCACTCTTTATATCTATCTTATATCCTGTAAGTCTGGCTGCAAGTCTTGCATTCTGCCCTTCCTTACCGATAGCAAGTGAAAGTTGATAGTCGGGCACTATTACATCAGCTTCTTTTGTCTCTTCATCCGCCACAACAGCAATTACCTTTGCAGGTGAAAGTGCATTCTCTATCAGGTATCCCGGATTTTCATCCCAGTTTACTATATCAACTTTCTCTCCTCTAAGTTCTTCCACTACAGCATTTACTCTGACACCGTCCACACCTACACAGGCACCTACAGGATCAATATCGGCTTCATGGCTGCATACGGCAATCTTTGTTCTCGATCCGGCCTCTCTTGAGATTGACTTTATCTCTACCACACCATCTCTAATTTCAGGTACTTCAGATTCAAAGAGTCTCTTTACAAATTCGGGATGTGTTCTTGATACCGATATTCTCGGTCCCTTAGGATTGTCCTTTACCTCCAACACAAACACCTTCAATCTGTCTCCGAGTTTTAATTCTTCTCCTTTTACCTGCTCACTCTCTGCAAGCACAGCATCTATTCTGCCAAGATTGATTGCAATATTCTTACCCATAAATCTTGTAACAACACCGCTTACTATATCTCTTTCCTTCATATAGTAGTCGTTGAATATCACTTTTCTCTCTTCTTCTCTTATCTTTTGTAAGATAACATTTTTGGCAACCCCGGCGGCGATTCTTCCGAATTCCTTTGAAATAACCGGTACAAGTACTGTATCACCGATGCTTAAATTAGGATTTTGCATTCTGGCATCTGCAAGCGAAATCTTTGTTGCCTTGTCTTCTATAGTAGGCTTGCTTCCCAAAGTATCTACAACTTCCTTTGCCTGTATTATGGAATAATCACATGTATTCGGATTTACACTTACCTTTACATTATCCGCTGTTCCGAAATTGTTTTTACATGCGGAAATTAGAGAATTCTCAATAGCTTCCAAAATTGCCGCCTTACTTATATTTTTTTCTTTTTCCAGGAGATCAAGTGCCTCCAGTAATTCCTTATTCATCCTTTGTATTATCCTCCGTTAAAAATCTATCTTCAATCTGATATTTGCAATTTCTTTTTTTGTAAAAACTTCGTCCCCGTCTTCTGTTTCTACGGTAATATTTTCACCGTCAAATGCCTTTAATATTCCTTCAAAATCTTTAACACCTTCTTTTGCCTTATAGAGCTTGAGTTCCACTTCCTTTCCAAGTTCTCTTATGAAATCCTTGTCTTTTTTTAGTGCTCTTCCAAGTCCCGGAGATGAAACCTCCAGAATATATCCCTCTTCAATAAAGTCCTTTTCATCCAGCCAGTCGCTAAGATGCCTTGAAATTTCGACACAGTCATCTATTCCTATGCCGCCTTCTTTGTCCATATCACAGTATGCTCTTAAATAGTACTCGCCGGCCTCTTTTACAAACTCGACATCCACCACTTCAAATTGGAGCTCACTGCTAAGTTTTTCCAAGAACTCTTCCGTTCTTTTTACATAAGTTTCACTTTTGCTCATTTCTATCCTTTCATATGCATAAAAAAGTGGACCTATCGGCCCACTTCCCTGTCAAACATATTTTAATAACTATAGCACATTCCTTACATAAATGCAAGGGGGAAATCAGATTTCCAAGTAATACAGCTGTCCGAACAATAGAATATCAATATGCATCAATATATCCTGCCAATGCATACCCTTCCATTCCGTCATAATTGATATAATAAAATCCGTTTTCCACTCCGCTATAAACTGTAACTATAGATCCAAGCGGGATCTTTGTAATCTCCTCTCCTTTTGTGCTTGGGATCCTACGAAGTGTTATATATTCATTACATCTTACCACTTTTCCTGCCCATACCGTGCTTGCTGTTGTAGAGGCAACATAATGATCATACGGGTCGACACTTAAATATGATGCAAGTGCATAACCTGTGCTACCGTTATAGCTTACTTTATAAAAACCGTTTGCCGCATTCTCCATAAAACTTACCGCCGCACCTAAAGGTATCTGTCTTATCTCCTTTGCATTTGTTGAATCTGATACACGAAGCGTAATGCTTTCATTACAATTCACCACATAAAGAGTTGTTAACAGCTGCAGTTTGAGACTGAGTCTCCTGCAAAGATTCTGAATGTGTAACCTCTGCTACCGTTTCCTGAACAGCAGACTTCTCAGCTATGTTGCTTTCCTCTAATTTAGCACTCTCCTTTTCTGTTCCGGACTCAACTTTACTTTCTACTACAGTTTCAGTATCACCTCCAAATTTTATGGTAACACTTTTTGAACCGCAACCTGACAAAATAAATACACTCACAAATACACAAATTAAATATATTATTTTTCTCATAAAACCTCCACTATTTGTTAAAGTACTGATCTATAGCATTTGCCATGGAATTTGCAATCTCAGCTTTTTTCGTTGAGAGTATCTTGGCATCGACAGCGTTGTCGGCAAATCCTACTTCCACCAGGCAAGTGGGAATAGATGAATATGAGAATATTCTAAGAACTGCAGTATGTGTTCCCTTATTCCTCAGACCTGTAGCAGCAGTAATATTGCTTTCCATATTTTCGGCAAGTTTCTTTGACAACTCTATATTTGTCTTTGTAAGTCCCATTATACTTGTATATCCCGGATAAGTACTACCTGATATATAGTCACTGTCTCCAGGATAGAAGCTTAGAGTTCCCGAATTTTTACCGGTATTTGAGTGAATTGATATCATTATATCCGAGGTCTCACCGGCTAAAGCACTTCTGGCACCGTTTGAAATATTTTGATTATAATCGGTCCTGCTCAACACCACACGATATCCCTTATCTATAAGCAAATCCTTAAGTTTCAGTGCTACCTTCAGACTGAATTCAGGCTCCGTCTCGGTTTTGTCATAGATATTCTTACTGTCTCTTGCTTCAACACCTACCCCATAGCCCTTCTCACCTACCATAGAAGTCTTCATAGGCTTTAACAGTGCATCCTCAACAGGATAATATTTTTCTCTTTTTTGATTGGCTTCAGGTGCATTATTGTCACCATGTCCGGGGTCTACAAATACGGTATGTCCGTTGAACACAGCCGGCTCAAATACATAGGCCTTATAGTCGGGAGCACTACCGTCGGCATTTTTCCACAAATACGGTCTGTACTTTGAGTTTTCACTTAAATGATACACGCCTTTATCTGTAATTATATTACTCTTTCCCTTTGAATTCTTGTCCTCCTGTTGATTAACTGCCTGAGTAGTAGCTACAGTCTCCGCAGTGCCATGTCTTGTTACCGGTGTTACTTTCCTTTTTGCCATACCGGCACTTACACTTATACTTGCTACTGCTGAAATAACCAATACACATGCACATAACAAATTATACTTTTTAATTCTTCTCATATTCACTCCTTACTTTGTATATCCCATCTCCTTTTCAAAGGCGATTATCAGATTTCCGTTTTGTATCTCAATATCACTCAGCATATTGTCGCTAAATTGTTGTATTCCCTCCACTTTCATTCTTCTTTACAGGTTCACCGCAGTTAGTGCAGTAATTCATTCCGCCTCTGACTTGTTTTCCACATTTTGAACAAAACATGCTCATTCTCCCTTATCTTCTTTATATAATAATTTTACCATAATTTTTTCATGAATACTATATAATCTACCTCAGTTCCTGATTTACACTTAATATTTTAAGATGTATAATATTAATAATAAAGTAAGGAGTTT
>CAKAQP010000053.1 GCA_916720285.1 uncultured Lachnoanaerobaculum sp.
AGCTTTCCTGTTCCGTTTTGGGTCTCTTCAGTTGCAAGTACCGTATTTGTTGTGTCCTCTAAATACTTTGCTACTACATTTCCCGCATCCTTTCTCTTATAGTAATAAGTTATGGTTATAGGTGCTGTAGTATATACTCCATTGTCATTGCTTGGCAGGTTTGTAGTATCAAGATCAAAGTTTGCTATAGTCTGGGCACTCTCTGAATATGGGAGGCCAAGCTTCTTTGTTCCGTCAAGTATCTTATCTGCATGTAACTGGGCATTTGTTCCTACTTCCAAGTACTTGACCGTTATATTTCCTGCATTCTTTCTTCTATAGTAGTAATCCACTGTCTGTGGTGCCACTGTGAAGGTTCCGTTCTTATTTGCCGGTTGGGCTACCAACTCATAATTATTTATGGTCTCTTCTGTTGTGGTATAAGCAAGTCCAAGCTTATTTGCTCCCGGTTGTACTACTGTAGTTGCCAGCTCTGTGGTAGAGTTCTCCTCATAGTGATGTACTGTCACATCTCCTGCAGCTTTTCTTACATAGTAGTAAGTTACTGTGGTATCTGTAAGTCCATACTCTCCGGTTGCATTTGTCGGAAGCGGAGTCTCCGCCTCATAGAAATTGTCTGTTACAGGGACTGTTGTATATGGTGTACCGTTTGGCTGTCTTGTTGTCACAGTCGGTGAAAGTTCAGTATTATCCTCTCTTTTTATATGCTTTACAACAAGATTTGTATACACTGACTTAAGTCCCAAGTTCTTTATTTTACTTGTATTTGTTCTTGTAAGAGGAACTTCAAGTTCCACCCAGTTTACATTTGGTACAGGTACCTGATTTTCCTTCATCTTTGACGGAAGACTTACTGTATTTGTAAAGTCATTTCCTATCATTGTTGCTGTACTTGCATTTAAAGGTCTGATAATATCACCGGCTAAGGTCTCGATATATACCTTATAATCACCCTCTGTGCTTATCTTATCTTTAAATGTATAGTTTCCGTCATTATCTGTAAGTATTGTATCTATGACTGTTTCAACACCACCGTCTACCTTTACAAGTCTTACAGGTCTGTTTGCCGCTACGATATCTCCTGTATTGTAGCTTCCATTTTCATCTACATCATAGTATGCCTTACCTGCTATGATGTATTTATTTATGGTAACCTTTGAAATAAGTGACTCTGAAGCACCGTTTAGGTTGTTTCCATACCATGATGCTACCGAGTTGTTTGCACTTGAACCTGCTTCAAGCTCCTTAGTCTCCGGTATCTTCACTCTATAAGTGAATACATCCGTACTTCCCGGAACTAACTGATAAGAATTATTCATTACAGCCTTGAACATAGTAACACTTGACCAGTCTGTAACAGCTCCTGCCTGCACCCAGTTGGCTGCCGCATTGGCTTCAATAGTTCCTGCAGGTGCATCAGTAGAATAGTAAACTGTATATCCTGCAGGTGCAGTTACAGGTCCTTGCAATATAGGATACATCTTTGAACCTCTGGCTACATAGTTTCCATGCTCATCCTTTACTATTTCCTTATCGTTTTCATATGGGAATATATCCATTACATTGAGCTGTCTTGCATTATCTATGGAGTTATTCCAAGCTGATAATTTATATTCTACTATATCCCCGCTCTCTGCATTTATAGCCGCACTATAGTTTGTATCTGTGGTAAGCTTTTGCTTCTTTGTTAAGATAACTGCCCTTGGCGGTATAAAGTTAAACTTAAAGCTCTGGTATGAAAGTCTGTCATTTGTATTTCCATTGTTATTAGCATCATACTTATCAAGGAAGTCCACAGTCGCACTAGAATAGACTGTATTTGGAGCATATCCGCTTGCATCGGTTGAGTTATTATCCCAACTAAGGAATGCTTCTACAGTATGTTCACCCTCTTCAAGACTTGTTGTAGGTTTAAAATCTATATATAATCTGTCAACTCCCCAAGCCTCACCTGTTGGATAAGTAAAATTATCCAAATCAAACACATAGGCTGTTTTTCCGGTACCCTTATAATTATCCACTCTCTGTGGTGTGGTATTTAGGGTAAATCTATATGCCGCCTGATATGTATGGTGCAATGCACTTTCAAACTCCAGCTCCGGATCTACCAGGAATATAAGTTTACCGTTTTGTACGGTTCTCTCTGTCCCAAGATATGAATAATATGTAGGTACCACATGATAACGTATGGTATCTCCCAGTTGTGCATTTGTAACTGACGGATTTCCATTAATATTTTGAGAATGTTTGTCTAATCTCAACTGTGCTATATCATTCTTATAATGTCTTCTGATAAGCGTTTCTCTTATTACAGAACCTGTATTTGATAAAGCATATGCTCTGTTATATGCTGTATAACCCTGTCCCGCAGCCAGTCTGTTTTGTATATTTGTTACTACAGGTGCAGTCAACTTTGATTCAACAAAAAGTCCGATAGCATTTTCAGCATAACCCGATATAGTTATTTCATCATCAAAGTCAAGTCTTATAGCTTTATAATACTTGGCTGTCATACTATGCTCTGTATTCCATGCAAAAAATTCATTTGTATCTGTTACATGAGTATAGTTTATATTTGTAGCAATTACTTCTTCACTGCCGTCATCATTTATTCCTATAAGTTTATTATGATTTAGCTTTGCCAAATTTGCCGCATCAAATTTGTCTTCCCAAACTCTGATTCCGTAACCTGTAAACTCTACTTTTTCATTTGGTACATCTTTTATAGACTTAAACTTTGTTGTAGAACCTGTTACAGGCGTAGCACCCCAATACTGTGCTACATTAATTATCCATTTATCCTTACCGCCATTATCACCTAAATGTACATATTTATCTCCGGTTACAACCGCCTTTGTCTGACCGTTCTCTGTTACCTCAGGAAATATATTTCTCTTATACATATAGAGCTTCGGAGCATACCAGTAAGCTTTATAAACAAATGACTTTCTCTCTGTACTCATATCCACAGTACCGTCATCATTTATAAGATATGTAGTCTGCGGTATACTAACTCTTGTATAATTTGTTCCGTTTACACTCTGTGTACCGTTATGCTTTGCAGTAAACTTTAATAAATAGCTTAATGCACCTACATTCATAGTTACATCCTGTGTAATGGTATGATTTACCGGATCATAGGTCCAGTCTGCATTATCCGGTAGACTTGGATCCCATACGATACTTGACGGCAATGTCAAAACAGTTCTTTTCTTTCTCCTGTCCACACCATAATTATTACCATCTATCTCTGTATCATGTATATGCTTTGTACCATTTTGTGCATATGAATACCATGTATCTGTAAATCCGTTCTTTATATGTGTATGGCTTGCATCTGTCTCATCATCCGATACTACTACATTGGTATCTGTACCACCCTTGCTCCATCCGTTTATTGTACCGTTGTCCTGACTGTTTATACCCATAACATAGGTTTCTGCAGCGACTTGCTTTGTATCATTTGCAAGTTCTACTCCATCCTTTGTGAAAAGTCTTGTCTCTATAGT
Organism: uncultured Lachnoanaerobaculum sp.; assembly: GCA_916720285.1. Taxonomy (GTDB): domain Bacteria; phylum Bacillota; class Clostridia; order Lachnospirales; family Lachnospiraceae; genus Lachnoanaerobaculum. The sequence goes on from CAKAQP010000053.1 coordinate 3,510, forward strand.
AGCTGTCTCACCCTTTGCAAACTTACCGTTTATCATGGTTGCTCTGAAAGGGTTAGATACCATCGGTCCCGGTGCAAGTACATTATATGTTACTTTTATTTTCCAATATGTAGCATCCCATGTCACGGACACATTCTTTATAGTAGGAGAGCCTGAGACATCTGTTACTCTTGGCTGATTGAACTCACTTCTTTTTAAAGTTATTATTGAATACGGTTCCGTATAAGTATCACTTGACACGGTTACATTCAAATAATATGATTCCGGCTTTCCCGGAAGGGAAGTAGTTTGAGTTCCCTCCACATACGATATATTCGTAGTAGCGGAAGTTCCTCCACCGGTTGCCAGTGCTTCAATGGCGAAGAATTTCGACATCAAAAACAGAATCGTTACCAGCATAAATAATAGAATATTTACTTTTTTTCCAATTCTAAACAAGATACACCTCCATATGTTTTTCTTTTATCACTCTATATTTTCCGATCACCAAGTCTAAATACCGAGTCTTTTGCATTAAATAAAGAGCCACATTTTCATAAATATACCTATAGTATGTAACTCTTTAAAACACTTCTTTACTCATATAGCATAACATTTTAAAGAAATAAATTCTATGATTTTTGTTTCCATTCATAAATTTTGGCAAATAGCATTATTTATATAAAAAACCTCAAATATTTTTTATCCGAAGTTTTTACAAATAATCATATAATCTTTTTTGTGATGATTTTCTATTCTTGCATTTATATAATACTGAAAGTTTTTATCAAATCAATATTCCTCTTTACTTTGGTGTATCTAACATTTTTTCAATATTAATCATTCTATTAAGTAGGTTTTGTTTATATTGTTAACTTTATTATATTTTAGGTTGACAATTATTTGCTTTTATAATATCATTCTCTTGTATTTTATTTTTACAGTAGGAGATTTTTATGGCAAAGACTATTACAATAAAAAAAATGGCTATAGTATCGCTTATGACAGCCATACTATGTATTTTATCACCCATTTCCGTACCTATATTTATAAGTCCGGTACCTATTTCTTTGGGTGTACTTGCAATTTATCTGACTGCATATGTACTTGAACCTGTGGAAGCACTTATATCGGTAGTTATATTCTTATTACTTGGTATATTCGGTTTACCTGTATTTTCAGGATATTTAGGCGGTGTTGGCAAAGTACTCGGACCTACAGGTGGATATATTATAGGATTTTTATTTACAGTATATGCAAGTTCGGTTTTTATTCATTTAAAGAAGGGTATCTTCTTTGACATTATAGGAATGATTATAGGACTTGGAATTTGTTATTTCCTTGGTACAATGTGGTTTTCATTACAACAGGGAAAGGGATTTATCGCTTCACTATTATTATGTGTAGTACCGTTCTTAATAGGAGATGCAATAAAAATTGCTGTTGCAGCTATTATAGGACCTGAAATAAGTAAAAGATTAAATAAATCAAATATATAAAAATAAGGCTATGAAAATTGAATTTTCATAGCCTTATTTTTATCTTTCTCTATAGCCCAAAGCCTGTTCCAATACTATTTTTTCTTCATCTGTAAGTACCTGATCTGTCTGACCGTTTTCAACTATTTTTATATAATTAAAAGTAGTCTCTCTGGAGTGAATACTGTTTATTATATATCCTGAATTTCTGTAATCCAAAATACAAAGTGCAAAACTTAATTTTCCACCCATTCCTTCAAATGCATCATATTTTAATATTCCTATTTTTTGCAGACAGTTTCTTTCAAGTCTGTTTAGCTCCCTGATAGCATCTCTGTTTAATCTGCTTTCGCTTTTTAAACTACGGATATCTTTTCTGAGTAGTATTATAATATCCTCAAGATTCTTTGCAGATTTACCGGCCATAAAATTATCGTAGCTCTTAAAAAGTCTTCTGTATTTTACTCTATGTCTTACCATAGATATAAATAATATAAAGTTAAAAATAGCTACCACCAGGATAAAGCCAAACAAAACCCTATTATCAATTGTCAAATTTATCATCTTTTTATCCTAATGTCTTAAAAATATCCATTATTCTATCAAGCTCCACTTGAGAATAATATTCTATTTCAATTCTTCCCTTATTTTTATCTTTCTGGTTTATATGCACCTTGGTTCCAAGAACACCCTGAATGCTGTCTTCATACTCCTTATAAAATAAAGATAAATCTCTTGCAGTATCATCATCCCCCTTACTTAACTCTTCAAGATCCACCTTTTTCTTTTTTGATAAAGCCTTTGCAGCTTTTTCAGTATCTCTTACACTTAGACTTCTCTTAATTATATCAAGAGCGAGCAATTCTCTTTTTCCTTCATCCTCAAGGCTTAACAAAGCCCTTGCATGTCCTGAAGATATCTTACCGTCAATCATATACTGCTGTATATTTTTACTGAGTTTTAAAAGTCTTAGAGAGTTGGTAATAGTAGAGCGGTTTTTTGCCACCTTATCTGATAATTCTTCTTGAGTTAAATTATATTCCTCAATCAAACTTTTATATGCTAAAGCTTCTTCAATAGGATTCAGATCAGTTCTCTGAATATTCTCTATAATAGCAATTTCCTTAGCCTTTTGCTCATCATAATCTCTGACAACAACCGGAACTTCTGAAAGTCCTGCCGCCTGTGCGGCTCTCCATCTTCTTTCACCGGCAACTATTTCATATCTGTTTCCTACTTTTTTTACCAAAATAGGCTGTAATACTCCATATTGTTTCACTGAATTTGCAAGTTCATCAAGGCTTTCCTTATCAAACATCTTTCTTGGCTGATTTCTGTTTGGCTCTACCAATGAGATTTTTACCATTAGCTCACCGGCGCCTTTACCTGCATCTTCTTCTATATTTTTGTCAGCTGTTTCGTCAATTGCCGCTTTGGTTCCATTAATATTTCTAAGAAGAGCATCCGCTCCCTTTCCAAGTGCCATTCTCTTTGCCATTTTTACCTCCCACTTTTGCTTAGTACTTCTGATGCCAACATTCTATATGCCTGTGCTCCGGTTGAAGTAGTGTCATATTCTGTTATTGGCATACCGAAGCTGGGAGCCTCCGCCAATTTAACATTTCTCGGTATTATAGTTTCAAAAATATTCTCATCGGAAATAACACTCTTAACACCTTCTATAACCTGTCCGCTTAGATTATTTCTGGCATCGTACATTGTAAATACAATCCCTTCGATTTCAAGAGTAGGGTTAAGTCTTTCTCTGATAAGATTTACAGTTCTAAGCATCTGGTTTAATCCTTCAAGAGCATAATATTCACATTGAATAGGGATAATTACACTGTCAGATGCCATAAAAGCATTTATAGTCAAAAGACTCAAACTTGGCGGACAGTCAATCAATATATAATCATACTGCTTATATATTTCACTTATTTTTCTTCTCAAAGTTCTTTCTCTGTCTTCAAGTTCCAAAAGCTCAATTTCCGCACCGGATAAATCTACATTACTTGGAATGATATCAAGATTTTCCACCTCGGTATTTAGTATGGTATCATTTATATCTTCATCACCTATAATAACCTCATATATAGTCTTTTCCGTATTTAATTTATCTATTCCAAGTCCACTTGATAAATTCCCCTGTGGATCAAAATCTATTGCCAAAACACTTTGTCCTGCCTCCGCTAAAGCAGCTGAAAGATTAACAGCGGTAGTAGTTTTACCTACACCACCTTTTTGATTTGCAAATGAAATAATTTTTGTCATAATATCATTCAAGCAATTGCTTGTCCTTTCTATATTTATGTTTCCCGTGAAACATTTTTATTTTTATTATTTTCGTTCTTTATTTTGTCCGAAAAGAACCATATATTTCCTTGTCTTTTTCGAACTTCCATTATAATATCTTTTTAAATAAATGTTTCCCGTGAAACATTCTCTATAGATATATATTCAAAGCTTTTAAAAACTCCTTTTCATTCTCTATGTGAGGATATTTGTTGGAATCATCTATTATTACAGTTTCAATAGCAGGATTTATCTTTACATATTCTTTGGTTATATCCGAAGAATCCCTATTAAATCTACCCTCAAATATTATAATACTGTTATCTATTTGAGATAATTCAAACTTTATATTTTTCTTAGTATAGAAACATACAATACTGGAATATAGTGATTTTGGTGATAAACCTCTATGTGCAGCTTCATAACATTTATCCAACATATCATCTGTGAATTTTTCTTTTTTATAGAAGTCCGGTTTTATATTATGTTTTATATTGATTTTGTATACCGCTATATTATACAGTAATGTTCCTAAAATTGATGTACTGAGTATTGCCTTATATGTTCTTGCCCTTTTTCCCGGTATGAGATGACCGTTTGACAATTTTTCAGGTGAGACAAGTATTATTTTCTCAAATAATGTACTGTCATTATCACATGCCGAAATAACAAAAGAAGAGCTGTTCCCACTGGTTATTACTGTTGTCCTTTTACCTATAACCACCTTTATAAAATCAGAGATTAACTGGGAAAATATATGATTTGTATATGTCATAAAAGGCTTTTCTGAAAGGCCGCAACCAAGCAAATCAATAGTATATACAGTATGTGTTTTCGCAAGATTGTCTATTACCTTGAGCCATTCCTCGGATGATGACGCCACCTCCAAAGAGTGTACAAGCAGAATAGGATTACCATGCCCTTTTTTTCTGTATTTTATATTTCCAAATCTCCATTCAAACTCTTTTGTTTTATCTTTCTCAAGAAGATTTTTTGAAACTGCATGAATTTTTGTAATTTTATTTAATAATGATACACCTATCAATGTAGAGGATGAAATCACCATAGCAGTTAAAATTTTTAGGTATTTTTTCACTTTTTAAACCCCTTATTTTATAGAATAAATATAAGCCAATACTTAAATTCTGTACTTATATTCATTCGATATATAATTACTTTTATATTTTATCATACTAGTATTTTCTAATCAATGCGATACAGTTAAAATAAATTTATTATTTTTCAATGTTTCATGTGAAACATTGCTTTGTTTCACACAACAAATTGTTTAATTATTTATAATTATATATCAGCAATTCTATATAAATCTATATTTACTTATATAACTGTAATTTGCTCATGTTAAAAAATACATTGTTATAATAATATATGCATATTAAAAAATCCATACAGTACAATGTTTCACATGAAACATTACTGTATGGATAAAATACATGTTTCATGTGAAACATATATTTACTTTATAGGCTCCTTGGTCGGTAAACCGGCTTTTCTGGGATATTTATTAGGTGTTGATTTAATTTTCTTTATATCAATTAAAATTCTTTCACCATATTCACCCAACTCAAACTTTTCAATATTTCCTATTTCTCCACCAAGCACTTTTATTGCTTTTTGTGCTTCGACCGTTTCTACTTCATATCCCTTTGATTTGTATGATATAAAACTTCCGCCAACCTTTACCAGAGGCAAACAATATTCTGAAAGTGATGCAAGATTTGCAACAGCTCTGGATACACATATATCAAATTTCTCTCTGTAGTCTTTATTTCTGTCAATGTCCTCAGCTCTTGAATGTATCGCATTAACATTTTTAATATCCAAAATATCACAGGTTTCTTCTATAAATTTTATTCTCTTATTTAAACTGTCTATCAAGGTAAGATTAAGATTAGGATATACTATTGCCAAAGGTATGCCGGGGAAACCCGCACCTGTTCCAAGATCTGCTATATTATAGTTATTACTGCCAAGGTCTTTTACTATTTTTTCCAAAGCAATACTGTCTATAAAATGCTTATATGTAAACTCCTTGATTTCTGTTATTGAAGTAAGATTCATAACCTTATTTTTTTCAACCAAAATCTCATAGAATTTATATAGCTTTTCTTTTTTTTCATCAGATATATCTACATCTAAAATATTACTTTCTGATAAGTATTTTACCATATCATTATACATTCTTTTTCTCCTTATAGGTCTCTAAATATACCAATAATACTGTTATATCTGCAGGTGATACTCCCGATATTCTTGATGCCTGACCGATAGAGCTTGGCCTTACTTTACTTAACTTTTGTACCGCCTCTATTCTAAGACTGTTTACATTATTGTAGTCTATATCTACAGGTATTTTCTTGTTTTCAAGTTTTTTAAACTGCTTTACCTGTGATTCCTGCCTTTTTATATAGCCCTCATATTTTATATTTATATTTACCTGATCTCTGACTTCTTTTCTTAGTTCTTTTCTGTCGTCATCAAGTTCTTTTGTAAGATCATAATTTAACTCAGGCCTTCTTATTATTTCTGCCAAGTTTGCCGAAGTTTGAAGCGGTGTGGATCCGTTTCTTACTAAAAATTCCTGTACTTTAGCATTCGCTCCTATATGTATATTTTTAAGTCTTTCAATTTCCTCATCTATCTGTCTTTCTTTTTCAAGAAGCCTTTGATATCTTTCCTCGGATATAAGTCCTACTTCATAGCCTATCTTTGAAAGTCTGATATCGGCGTTATCCTGTCTTAAAAGAAGTCTGTATTCAGATCTTGATGTCATCATTCTATATGGCTCATGACTTTCTTTTGTAACAAGATCATCTATAAGTACGCCTATATATCCTTGATCTCTACCTATTACAACCGGTTCTTTTCCCATAACTTTCATGGCTGCATTTATACCTGCCATAAGTCCTTGAACCGCAGCCTCTTCATAGCCTGAACTACCGTTAAACTGACCTGCTGCAAACAAACCTTCAATAGCTCTAAATTCCAAGCTGTCTTTTAACTGTCTGGCATCTATGCAATCATATTCAATTGCATATCCGTTTCTTACTATTTCTACATTTTCAAAACCTTCTATACTTCTGATCATTGCATACTGTACATCCTCAGGCAAAGAGCTTGACAGTCCTGACAGATACATTTCATTTGTATAAAGTCCTTCCGGCTCTACAAAAATCTGATGTCTGTCTTTTTCAGGAAATTTTACAATTTTATCCTCTATAGAAGGACAATATCTTGGACCTGTTCCTTTTATAGCACCTGAAAATAATGGTGATCTGTCTATATTTTCTCTTATTATTTCATGAGTCTTTTCACCGGTATAAGCAAGATAGCATTTCACCTGTTCTTTTTGTATACTGTCAGGATCTGTTTCAAAAGAGAAAGGTACTACCGGATTATCTCCATATTGCTCCTGCATTACACTGTAATCTATAGTTCTACCGTCAACTCTGGCAGGAGTACCTGTTTTAAATCTGTTTAAATCAATGCCATATTCTAAAAGAGAAGATGTGAGATGATTTGCCGATTTTAGACCGTTCGGTCCTGTATATTCAGCCACCTCGCCATATATACATCTTGCATTCAAATATGTACCTGTCGCCAAAATAACCGCTTTAGCAAAGTACTTACTTCCTGATACGGTTTCAACACCTTTACATATATTATCCTCAATTATAAGCTTTGTTATCTCTTTTTGGCATATAGTAAGATTTGGAGTATTCTCCAAGGTTTTTCTCATTTCTTTGGAATATTCCTGCTTGTCAGCCTGCGCTCTGAGAGAGTGCACTGCAGGACCTTTTGATGCATTCAACATCTTGGACTGTATAAATGTTTTATCAATACATTTCCCCATTTCTCCGCCAAGTGCATCAAGTTCTCTTACGAGGTGTCCCTTAGAACTCCCACCTATATTTGGATTACATGGCATCAAAGCTATGGAATCCACACTTACTGTAAATATCACAGTCTTTAGTCCAAGTCTTGCACTTGCAAGTGCCGCCTCGCATCCTGCATGGCCTGCTCCAACTACTACAATATCATATACTTTTTCTATTATATTCATTAACTACCTCTATTTAATTGTATACAATCAAATTACTTACCCATACAGAACTTTGAGAATATTTCATTTACAACATCATCATCCACTGTTTCACCTATTATCTCACCCAATGCTTCATAGGCATTCAAAAGATCTATTGTAAAGAAGTCCTCTTCATATCCTTCTTCGATACTTGAAAGACACATTTCCAAAGATTCCGATACTTCATTTATTATTTCCTGATGTCTTATATTTGTTATAATTACTTGATCATTGAAATTTATCTCTTTTGAAATAAACTTAGCCTTGATCATATCCTCCAATTCATCTACTCCTATATTTTCCTTGGCTGAGAATATTATAACGTCCTTATCGCTGTACTTCTTGATATCTTCAATACTTAATTTAAGTTCTTTATCTGATTTATTAAGCAGTATTATTGCATTTTTATCTTTTACACTTTCAAGTAGCTCTATATCTTCTTTATCTAAAGGTAGAAGTCCGTCTATTACTACCAAATTCAAGTCTGCATTATTACTTGCTTCTATTGCCTTTTGTACTCCTATACTTTCCACCACATCATCAGTCTGTCTGATACCGGCTGTATCCGTGATATTCAAACTGATACCTGACAGTTTGATATTCTCTGTCAATGTATCTCTTGTTGTTCCGGCTATATCTGTAACTATTGCCCTGTCTGTTCTTGAAAGAAGATTTAAAATAGAAGATTTTCCGGCATTCGGCTTTCCTATTATGACTGTATTTATACCTTCCTTTATAATACTTCCATCTTTAAATGATTTCTTTAAGTATTCTATTCTTGTATATAATTTCTTTACTATTTTTTTCAGTTTATCACTGTATCCGTCCAGAGAATAATGCTCAGGGTCGTCAAGTGCGGCTTCTATAAATGCTATCTGCTCCAGTATCTGAGCCCTTATTGTCTTTATATTCTCTGTTACAGCTCCGTTTAGCTGTCTGATTCCGGCTTTTAATGCCAACTCATTCTTTGCCTCTATTATATCTATTACGGCCTCCGCCTGACTTAGGTCCATCTTGCCGTTTAGAAAGGCTCTCTTTGTGAACTCACCCGGAAGTGCCAGCCTTGCACCTGATTTAAGTACCGCATGAAGTACCTTCTCCAAAATAAGTATACCTCCATGGCAGTTTATTTCCACGGTATCCTCGCCTGTAAAAGTTCTAGGCGCCTTCATAAGCATTACAAGCACCTCATCTATTATCTCGTCGCCTAAATATACATGACCGTAGTTTATGGTATGTGAGTCAACCTCTCTCAAACTTTTGCTTCCGCAAAATATCTTATCCGCTATTCCTATAGCATCCTCACCGCTGATTCTTATTATACCTATTCCACTTTCACCAAGTGCAGTTGCAATAGCGGCGATAGTATCTGTTTTCTTCATATTCCTCCATAATATATGAAAAGAGGACCATCAATAACTATGTTATCAATAGCCCTCTTTCACAAGACTAGTTTTTATTGCATTTCCCTTTTAGGGCTTCTTTTATTTT
>CAKAQP010000054.1 GCA_916720285.1 uncultured Lachnoanaerobaculum sp.
TGGCATGTCCAAGCTCAGGAATAACGCATGGTGTCAATGCAAATCCTACAGTTCTTGTATTTTGTTTAGCTGTATTTGCAGCCTCATATACTTCATCAAGATTTCCCATCTCGGCTGCAGCGGCACCTGCATACTTATACATAAAGAATATACCTGCAACACCTCTTCTGGTTTCAGGTAGCTTATTTGAGAGTACATCATCAGCTCCTACAATGCTTCTGGTCTTTATATCATCCATCTCAAGCATTTCTGCCGCCATATCAAAGTTCATAATATCTCCGGTATAATTTCCGTATAGATAGAGTATTCCGCTTCCGGCTTCCACTTCCTTTGATATCTCATATATCTGCTCTGCCGAAGGTGACTGGAAAACACTTCCCACACCGCAACCGTCAAGCAAGTTTTCACCTACATATCCGAGGAATAGAGGTAAATGTCCTGTACCTCCACCTGTAACTATTGCCACCTTTCCCGGTTTCTTATCTGCTATACAATAGCATCTGAGGTCATCTGCTACATACTTAACCTGCTTATGTGCACTGTAAATGCCTTTTAACATATCATCTGTATAATTCTCAGGAACATTGATTATCTTCTTCATATTTTCTCCTATCTGTCCTAAAGTCCCAATTCCTTAAATGCCTTATCAAAAGGATATTTACAAATACCCTTTTCGGTAATAATACCTGTTATAAGGGAATGATCTGTAACATCAAATGCAGGATTATATACACCTATATTCTCAGGTGCCATCCTCTCTTTATACCACATCTCTGTAATCTCTTCCCCATCTCTTATCTCTATAGGTATGTCCTTGTCACTTTCAGCCTTCATATCAATAGTTGATGTAGGTGCACATACATAGAACGGAATACCGTAATGCTTTGCTATAATAGCAAGCCCTGATGTTCCGATCTTGTTTGCCGCATCACCGTTTCTTGCCACTCTGTCACAACCTACAAATATAATATCTATCTTACCCGATTTCATTAAAATAGATGCCATATTGTCACATTGCAATGTTGTCTTTATTCCGGCATTACTAAGCTCAAATGCTGTAAGTCTTGCACCCTGCAAGAGAGGTCTGGTCTCATCACAGTAGACATGCATATCATCACCGTTAAATCCGTTTTCAAGTGCCATATACATCGGCGCTGTCGCCGTACCGTACTTTGCTGTCGCCAATGTTCCGGCATTGCAGTGAGTCATTATACCGATCTCTTTGCCGTTTCTTTTAAGCTTTTTCAAAAGCTTAAAGCCAAGAGCTCCTATTCCACGGCTTATTTCAACATCCTCATTTCTGATATCCTCAGCTTCTTTAAATAAAGCTTCCTTTATATCATCAATGCTTTTTTCTTTATTTGCTTTCAGGGCATCTTCCATTCTGTTAAGTGCCCAAAACAGATTTACCGCTGTAGGTCTGGAAGAGGCAAAATACTCTTTTAATTCTAAAAACTCTTTTTCAAAATCAGCATAGTTTCCTGCCTCTATCTGTGAAGCCGTCTTTGCAATACCATATGCCGCACACACTCCTATTGCAGGAGCTCCACGAACTCTAAGTTTCTTTATAGCTTCCCAGATTTCTTCCTTTGTATTTAAGTTTATTCTCTTTATCTCCCCCGGAAGAAGCGTTTGGTCAATAATATTCAGCTCTTTATCTTCCGTCATTTTCACAGAGATTATTTTGTCAAAAAATTCTTCAATACCCATTTATAACTCCTCTGCCAAAGCTTTACACTTTAGTATAGTGTCTACATAATCTTTACCACATTTAAAGCTGTCCGCTTTCAGTATAAATTCCTTACCCGCCAAAATATTTATTCTTTCAGCCACAAGTCTCTTTTTCTCATCTTCAATTGTAGTTACATCGGTAACATTGGCCATTCCTACAGTTCTTCTGTGAAGCTCTGTTCCGGTAAATCCTGCCGTGTCTCTAAGAATACCGTCTAAATAATATTCTTTAAAGCCTTCTACCATTGCCATCGGCTCACTTACCCACTCATCATAGGATTTATTATACTTTTCTATGAATAAATCTATAACATCTTCCACTGATTTAAGAATCCAGTCAGTGAACTCTTTCTTTCCGTAAGCAATTCCGTTGTCATAGGCAAAAATAAGATTTGCTATAACATTTCCGATATCATATCCACAAGGTCCAAGTATACCGAACTCCGGATCAAAAACTTTTAAACCGTCTTCTTTTATAAAAATAGAACCTGTATGCAAATCTCCATGAATCAATGCCTGTGCATTTGTCATGAAATTGAATTTAAGCTTTGCCACTTCAAAATGTAATGCTTTATCCTCATAAAGCTCCTTCTTTACAAAGTCTGCATTAGGAGGAAAAACATTATTTCTATGATTTAGATCATTGTATGGCTCCATAAAAACCAGCTTTTCAGTAATATCACAAAGATCAGGTGAAACGAGTTTTCCTCCGATTACCTTCTTCTCTTTATGGTCTATTACCACATCACTGCTTTTTAATAATGTCTCTATCAAAAAATCCGTTATCTTTTCTGCAAAATGAGGATATATTTTATGCTCAAGCATTGCTTGTCTCATTACCGAAAAGTCTGAACAGTCCTCCATACCGCAGGCACACATAACAGTGTCATAAAAATAAATATATGGCACCATACCGCTTGCAAATTTTTCCTGTAACATTAAAATCTCCGATTCCAGCCTGTTTCTGTCTCTTGAAGGCTTCATATCCTTTGAGATTCTTGTTTCTGTACCTGCCTGCTTTATATAAATTGAATGTCCCTTATCATCCGTTACTCTATAAACATAGTTAAGATTACCATGCTCCTTTGGTATAACAGCCTTCATGCTGTCCTTATCCCAGTCTATAGATGTAGCTTTTAATAAGGTATACTCAACTATGTCCTTTTCTTCCATCTGAAAATATGTGTCAAATCTACTCATAATGACTCCCTTTTATATATTATTCTCTCTTATATGCATATGCCGCTATAAGTGCCAAAGCAAGTACCGCACCCTTTACTGCCGGTAATACGAAGAAAGGTACCGCACAGATTGTAAGTCCGTTTTCAAGTGTAGATACAAGCATTGAGCCTATCATTGTTCCAAGAGCGTTAGGTTTTTCAGCACCTCCTACAGTTCTTCCAACGAAAACTGCTGCAAGTGAAGGCATCAAATAGTTGTCACAACACATAACCTGTGCAGAACTTCCTCTTGATGAAACTAAAATACCACCGATAGCTATAAATACAGCAGTTATCATACCTGCTACATATCTGTATTTCTTAATATCAATACCTGAAAGTTTTGCAGCTTCCTTATTTCCACCCATTGCATACAAATATCTACCAAACTTTGTAAAATCAAGGAAGATATATGCTGCAAGCACACATCCAAGCATAATTATAATGATCCAAGGTGCTCTTCCTATTGCCGAAAAAGAATCTGAAAGAGCTATTCTAAGAGGCTCTGCATTCCAAGGTGTTCTCATACCTGTGGATACCGCTCCACCTCCTATATACCACTGTCCAAGTCCCTGATGAACAAACATCAAAGCACAAGTTGCAAGCATATCTGGTATCTTACATACCAGAATAAGAAACATGGTAAGCTGATATAAAATCAAAGTTGTCACTATAGTTATTACTACTGACATAAACAGTGACTGACCAAACCAAAGGTATGATGATACAAATGCATAAGCTGAACAGCTTCCCAAAGTACCGGCCGACATATCAAATCCGTCAGGTGCCATGGTAATTGTAGCCGCAATACCGAATACCGTGGTTATCGCCATTGCTCTTAGAATATTAACCATATTACTCTGTGACATGAATGCACTGCCTTTAATTGCTGTAAATGCTATGAAACATAGAGCAAGTGCCAGGATAGCAGCCCAATCTATACCAAATTTTATTAATTTTTTGCGTTCCATCAAACTACCTCCTCTTGACTTTGCTTACCACCTACGCTGTAAAACATTATTTCATCTTCATTTGTATTTTTTGTAATAAGTTCTGCACTTATACCGCCATTGTACATTACATAAATTCTGTCTGTGAGGGCCAAAAGCTCTTGGTTCTCACAAGTTGCATATATAACCGCATTTCCTTTTTTTGCTATCTCATGGATAAGATCAAAAATATCCTGCTTTGCACCTACATCAACTCCCTTTGTAGGTTCATCAAATATATAAAGCTCACAATCTGCAGCCAACCATTTTCCTACAGCAACCTTTTGCTGGTTTCCGCCTGAAAGTTTCTTTACAAGCTGTCTTGGACTTGGTGTTGATACATTAAGGCTCTGTATATAACTCTTTGCATTGTCGGTTACCTTTTTCTTGTCTATAAAAGACAATTTACAAAACTTTTCCAAGGATGCCGCAGATAAATTAAAGCTTACACTTTCTTCTACAAGTACACCTTCTTTTCTTCTCTCCTCAGGTACCAGTGCTATTTTATTTTTAACTGCATGTGCAGGATTTTTTAGATTCAGTTCTTTACCGTTTAATATAATTTTTCCGGTACTCTTATATGCACCGAAAAGAGTTTTACAAAGTTCAGACTTACCCGCTCCGACAAGCCCTGCTATACCAAGTATTTCACCTTTTCTTACATGTAAGTTTATATCGTTTATTCTTCCGTTGATTTCGCTCAAATTCTCTGTTTTAAAAATAGTGTCACCTATAGAAATTTCTTCTCTTTTGTATGCTTCCTCAAAAGTTCTTCCAAGCATAAGTTCTACTATTTCCTTTGTGGTAGTCGACTCGACTATAGGATATGTACCGATTAACTTTCCGTTTCTCATTACTGTATAACTTTCACATATCTCAAGTATCTCGTTCAATCTATGTGAAATAAACAGTATTGCTATATTCTCTGTTTTGTGTAAATGCTCCACAACTTCAAAAAGCTCTTTTGTCTCCTGATTGCTAAGTGGAGCCGTCGGCTCATCAAGTATCAGGAAATTACACTTTCTTCTGATTGCCTTTGCAATAAGTACCATCTGCTTATCTGCAAGTGAAAGCTTTGAAACCAGATCCTTTTCATTTATTCTTTCCTTACTGATATGAAGTCTGTCAAGAGCTTTTCTGCCCTCTTTATAGACCTCTCCCCAGTTTAAGATGGCATTTCCTTTATCCATTACCAAATCACCCTGAATAATATTCTCCGCTACGGTAAGGTTTGGAAACAGTGCTGTATCTACTTCCTGATACACTATCTGAACACCGCATTTTTTTGCATCTACAGGAGTTCTAAGCTCCACATCTTTATCATTTAATAATACTTCTCCGGTATATGTAGGATTGGCACCTGATAAGACCTTCATAAGTGTGGACTTTCCGGCACCATTTGCTCCTACAACAGCCCTTATCTCTCCCGTACTTACCTCAAAATTTATATTCTCTAAGGCCTTTACTCCCGGGAATTCTATCGACACATTTTTTGTGCTTAACTTTATTCTGTCCATAATTATCCAATCTAAAACAGGTGAGCCATCAAAATTTCAATGACTTTTAAAAATAAAAGTAAATGTATCTGATAAACTCACCTCATTCATTAATTTTATAAGCCGTTAATCTTTTATAGACTTATATTTACATCCCCATTATTTGTGTAAAAGATCCTTTGGCATCCAATCTGCTTCTGAGAGATAGTTAAGGTTGCCATAAGTTTCTCCTGCTACATTTCCAAGATTCTCTACATTTGAATCTGTCTTTAAGTCTGATGCCTTAATAGCTGTACCCGGAACCTCTACAACATCAACTCCCATTTCTCCTGTTGCCGGATCATAGATCTTATCATACTCTCCTGCCATCTCAAGTAAGAGAAGTCTCATAGCGATCTCACCGTTTAATGTCCAGTCTGTTGTTCCTGCCGCTGTCCATATATCAGGTCTTGTCTTCATATTTGTAATATCAACAGGATCAATATCTACCGATGCCATAGGAAGTGCATCACCGTTCTTACCGTTCATATTGTCGTTTTCGATAATTGCATTGTATACACCCTGTCCGTACATATCGTAGTATGCAATAATACCGTCAACATCTTCTCTCTTTACACTTTGAAGATAAGCTGCTGTTACAGTGTTTGCAGAGTCTACAGAATCCTGTAACGGCTGTACCTCACCTACAGTTACAATCTTTCCTGCCTTCTCATATTCCTGCCATCCCTGCTCTCTTCTGTCAAATGGACTTATGTAGTTAGGACCTCTCCATACCTTTATAAGTCTTACGCCCTCACCATACTTAGCTACCATCTCATCAAGAAGAACAGTTACAAGTGATTTATCCTGCTGGAACATCTGAGTAACACCTTCAAGTTTCTTGTACTCGCCGTCTGCATAGAACTGTGTATCGAATGTAACGATCTTAAGATCCTTGTATTCATCCAAGATGCCCTTTAAGAACACATATGAACCGTCCTGATTTCCATGACTTACAATAAGTCCGTCATAACCTGCAGATGCACATGTTCTTATAGTATCCTGCCACTTATTGAAATCACCGTCACAGAAGAAGAAATCAAACTGTACTCCAAGCTTATCACAAAGTTGCTTACATGAATCCTTCCACATCTGGAAAATAGTAGCTGAAGGCATAATCATAATATATGCTACCTTCTTACCTGCTACAGGGTTGCTTGCATCAGTTGTCTTACTCTCCTCAGCCTTAGAGTCTGCTACAGTTGCAGTAGTAGTATCTGCACTCTTTGTAGCTCCTCCACCACAGCCGATCAGTGGAGCACTGACCATTGCACCGATTAACAACGCACTAACTAATTTCTTGACCTTTCTCATATCATCCTCCTTGTTTACTAAATATTTAACAAATCAAGAACTATCGTTTATATAAACAATAATATTATTATGTTTAAATGTCAATACAATCTGACCATTTCTATTTATTGCATAAATTATTATTCTATTTTTATGCATATAGTACAGGTGATATTTATATGCTTTATTTATCGTTTAATAAACTTAAACTCAAACTGTTTAGCATGTTTTTATAAACAAAAATAATGTTTTTTATAGTATATAATCACCAAAGACAAACTTGTCGTTTAATACCCTACACATTTAAAGTAAAATATTGTACTTATAATTATTTGACAATATATTTTTGAAATAGTATTATGATTACTGAAAACAATTATTGTTTAGTGAACAATATTTCTTTGGAGAATACTATGACCATTAGAGAGTTATCAAAACTGATAAATGTTTCTCCTGCCACTATTTCCATAGTAATAAATGAAAAAAAAGGCGTCAGTGAGGAAACAAGAGAAAAAGTGTTGGCAGCAATGAAGGAATATAATTATTACCCTCAACAAAGAAAAAGAATTACGGAAAATAAAAACGTACTGGTTCTGAAATATTACAGAAGCGGTGTTTTTGTTGAAGAAAATCAAGGTTTTATAGCCGGAATACTTGACGCAATAGAAAGCGGACTTCAAAAAGAGAATCTAAATATGGTTTTAAGAGTACATAAGGAAAGCTTTGAAAAGTTCTTATCCGAAACCGATCTTAGCCAATATGAAGGCATTATACTGATAGGTACGGAATTTACTCCTGAGTTGTA
Source organism: uncultured Lachnoanaerobaculum sp. (assembly GCA_916720285.1). Lineage (GTDB taxonomy): Bacteria > Bacillota > Clostridia > Lachnospirales > Lachnospiraceae > Lachnoanaerobaculum. The sequence continues at coordinate 7,574 of CAKAQP010000054.1, forward strand.
TCCACTATTTGATTCCATATACATTCCTTATGTAGTCGTAGACAATGTTTGTCCATATACCACCTGTAACAGCGTCTGTATGAATAATGAGGAAAATGTTTATATTGCTATAGATTATCTTAAACAATGCGGACATAAGAGTATAGGATATATCGGCGGAAATATATATTCTGAAAATTTTCAACTCAGGAAAAAAGGATTCACAGAGAGCGTGGAAAGACTGGAAATGGACTATGTAAAAGAGCATACCTATATGATCTCACCCACTATGATTGGAGCTTATAATGATATGCTTGAACAGCTTGGCGATTTAAATACACTTCCCGACTGTTTCTTTGCAGACAATGATACTCTTGCTCTTGGTGCTATAAAGGCTTTAAAAGAAAAGGGTGTAAAAATACCAAAAGATATCTCTATAATAGGTTTTGATGATATACCATACTCTGCAGTCTCTTCACCTGCTCTTACTACAGTTCATGTACAAAGAAAGCAAATAGGAAAACTTGCTGTGGAACAACTCTTAAAAATAAAAAAAGACAAAAAAAATAAACCGGTCAAGACTTTAATTACCGGCAATTTAATTATCAGAGACAGTGTGGCAAAAAAGGCTTAAAAAAGCCTTTTTGCCACCTTTTTATTATATTCTGTTTTTATCCGAAACAATAAAATTTAGAATCTCCCTTAACAAAATTTTCAGGGAATTTTTCATACCTCATTGCATCAAAATCATATATTCCTATCTTGATCGGCTTGTCACCTTTACAAAATGCCACTTTTTTATAACTTGTAACAGTCACAGTAAGATACTCTATATCCCTTATCTCAAGTTCTGCATATGCATCTCCCACAGGTACATATATATTTATTTCATTTTCACCTACATATTCTACCGTCATATTGGAAAAATTCATCAGGCATTCATAGAATGTATTTATTATAAATATATCGCTTACATTCGGTTCATAAGTTTTCTCTTCAAAATCATACTCTGTAAATGATAATAAATCTAATATCAGATCTATACCGATATCAAAGCTTACAGCAAACTTTTCTTTATTGTAATTCGGCTTCATACCCCATACAGCAAGCACAATGCCGTCAAAATCGAGCAATTCATTCATTTTTTGTTCAAAATCTTTAAGTTCAAAATTACTCATATGATAAACCCTCCCAAAATTTAATATTTTGTATAAAAATACTATGTTTCCATATCGTATTCTAACACAATCTACGTACAGTCTATATACTACTATATTACATGTTATTCCGATATATGTAAATAGGGGAGCCACACTTTCGTGTGACTCCCCTTTATTATTTTCGGGTTGAAAAATCTACAAGTCCTTATAAACTATAGATTATCTCCAAGCTCCGCTTTCATTTACATGATAACCGTCAGGTGTAGTTTCATTCTGGTACATTGAACCATATGGTCTTGAATTTATATTACCAAAATTCCATCTACCTGTTGCATTATCAAAGAACCATGTCTGTGCAGGTGCTGTAGGATTCAAGAAATAGTACTCTCCTCCTATCTTGCTCCAGTTTGTATGCATAGCACCGCTTGAAGAATCAAGGTAATACCATCTTCCGTCCTGGCCGTCATGATGCCATCCCTTAATCATCTCACCAAAGAATCCGTTGTGATTCATTGACAGATAATACCATGTACTTCCGTCTAAGAACCATCCTGAATCCATGATGCCGTCCTCAGCGAAGTGATACCACTCAGACTTTGTCTTTCCTTCGTATGTATAGCTTAAGTATGCCCAACCCTTAGCTCTTCCACCATTTGCAAGGTTGAACACCCACTTGCTGCTGTCAGGATTTGCTGTAGCTTCTACAGGATTTGTAAGCTCCCAGTTACCGTCGTAGCCTACTCTAAGACCTGCTGTATATCCGCTTGATCTTCTGCTTGCGTTTCCTGATCCACCGCCTGAACCGCCACGGCCGCCACGGCCGCCACGACCCGACAATCTTCCGCCTGCATCAACTACTGCATCATTAAGTGCCTTAAGTGCCGCTATAAGCTCAGGTGTAGATGACTTTCTGTTTATTCTGTCAATTACAGCCTGTGCTGCATTGATAGCCGCCTGAAGGGCTGCTCTCTTTACAGGATCATTGATTCTGTTTAACTGATTGTTTGCATTCTTGATAGCCGCCTTTAAATCAGCCTCCGCTTTTCTACGCTCAGCCTTATCATTTGAATAGTAAACATAGATTGTCTCATCAGCTGTTACACGAAGGGTCGGATCATAAGGATCATACATTCCTCTGTCCTTACTTAATCCTTCGTAATGCCATGTAATACCGTCATTGTCTACATAGTCTGACTGTATTGCGCTTCTATAAAGTGATTCAAAATCACTAACTGTATTTGTACTGCTAAGAGTAAGTTTTGTTACTATAGAGTTATCTCTTGCATCTTTTACTGTTACCTTAAATGCACCGACTATTGTTGTATAACCGAATACATATGTCTTTCCACTCTCAAGAGTCTTATTGAACTGACCTGTATATGAAGCTGCATTTGTTGCCTCTATATCTGATACATTCATATCAGTTGCTACTATTGAACCTGATGCACTTGAAGGTGTTGCAAGTGTACTTATCTCAAAGAACTTATACTCTCTTGAAGCTGTCATCAAAGAACCTGTTACTATATCTGTACTGAGTGGAATAGGATTTCCACTAGGATCTACATAGTCTTGCCAGTTTCCTGAAGCATCCTTCTTTTGAACTATTATCTTCATCTGGAAGACACCTCTAAAGGTATCATCCGCCAACATCATTGCTATCTCATCTTTTGTTGCTGTAGGAACACTATCCTTTTCAATAAGAATACGGAAGTCTCCTGTATCTGCAATAGTTGACGGGAATCCTGCTGATATCTGCTTTCCTGATCCGATATTGTCGTTATACTGTGTTGACCAGTTTTGATTGTTATCATAAAGCGGCTGTATTGTAACAGGTCGATTCGGCATAGTAAATACTACTCTACCGCTTGCCACTCCTGTAGGATATGTAAAGCTTGAAGTACTTACTCCTGTAATTCCCTGCCACTCCTTAAATAGATTTCCACTTAAATCTGCCGGCTGTGCCAATATCTCAACTGTTGTTCCCGGTGCAAGGTTCTTCAAATCATTCAATGAAGTCTTTGGAGTTCCGTTTACCTTAAATGTTGTCGGATCTGCCACCGTTCCTGCAGGTACATATACTGTAACATCAAATGTATTTACAGATAATCCTGCATTTGATGTATCTACAGGAAGTACCGCACCGTCTGCAATTCTACTTGCCGGAGTTGCACTTGTTCCTGTTGTACGAGGTACTACACGATAAATTGTATTTGGATCTAAGTTGTTAAATGTTACTGCGGCACCCGGAGCACTTGGTGTAGTGAACGGATAAACCACATTTCCTGAAGGATCTACTAATGCATAGTCTGTATTAGGAGATGTAGGATTTATTGTAATACTTGTTCTACCCGGGTTTGCACTGTCCTCAGCCACCTGTGGTGTCAAAGCTACAGGAATCTGTGCACTTCCCGGTGTTCCCGCTCCGGCGCTTGAAGGAATAGGACTTCCTACCGCAATACCTGTTGCACTTGCAGGTGCCACCGATACATTATATGTATTTCCCGGCTCAAGAGCAGGATCTGTAATCTCCCCTCCGTTTGCCATCAACTGGCTTCCTGATACTACTGCTACCACATTTCCTGTTGCAGGATCTGTAACTATATACTGAAGTGTAGGATCTATAGATGCAGGTGCACTTGGATCCACTCTAAGTACAGGCTTTGCTGTTAGAGGATCAAGAGATCCTGTTACATTTGGCTGATAAACACTTGCAGGTGTTGAGTTAACACCAACTACTGTCAATGTAGTATTAACAAGTCCTGTAATATCATCTCCATATGAAATTTCATTCCAGTTCTCATCATACCACTTTGCTGTAAATCCAGGATCTACCGCTACACCACTTCCAAGTGCTGCATTAACAAGATCTCCCAATGTTATTGTTCTAGGATTTCCTAAGCTGTCAATGTTTAATACATCCTCTGTTGTACCTAAAAGAAGCTGTACATTACTATTTCCTGCAGCAAGATTATATCTGTTCCAGTTTGATGTATTCTTTGTAAATTCCGCCTTAAGAGCTACCGTACTGCTTACACTACCACCTGAAGCCGCTACATGAATAGTTGCAGGGAAAGATGTAATAGCTGTTGTTCCATAATACCATGTTGCATTATTATAGCCCTGATTCGGTACCGCATCCGGCATCTTTGTCGGATCTGTAGCACTATTTGGATCGATTACTATATCATAGCTACCGTCAGGTTGTACATTCTGCTTTGTAACACTTGGTATAGACTGTCCTGGTGCTGTAGGATCCCAATCAACTGTATTTCCTGCTACAACTGTCTTTAAATCTCCACCGGTACCTGCACTGTATGCTAAATAAGCAATACTTCCCGGATCCTGCTCATATGTTACATAAACTGTTTGACTTGCAACCGGTCCTGTTGTTGAAACTGTAAACTTAGGACTTGACTGTGACCATGTTGACTGGAATGCATTATCAAGTGCAGTTGTATAGGAGTTACCCCATCTTGTAGAATCGTCTGTTGTAATCTTTGGATTAGACAAACTTGTAGGTGCTGACGGGCTACCTCCATATGTATTCAATACAGGTGCAGGTATCTCTAAGTTATAAGATGTTTCACCTGTCTGAAGTGCATTAGCCTTTGCATAAAGATATGTAGGTACCGCCACATTTTCCTTATAGAAGGTTCTTACAGCTCCTGCACCTGCAGGCTCTGCTGTAGCAGCTATAGCTGTAGCTACCTTATCGGTTATGTTATTACCAAGCTGATCAACATAGATTACTTTTACATTTGTTGAGAAAGCAGGGTTTGGAACATAATTGTATGTAACAGTTACATTCTGATTTGGCAGCTGTCCTTTAATCTTATATGTATTTCTGGGATGAGCTCCTCCTGTTGTTGAAGTAGTATCAGCCTTCAATGCTGTATACACTGTATTTCCGCCTGCATCTTGTACGTCAGCTGCAGGTATAATTGTTGTTACAACCTTACCTGTTCCTCCGGCAGCTGCTGTTTTTCCTGTTCCGTCAGTTGTAAACTGACCAACTTTGATAGCATTATTTGCAAT
>CAKAQP010000055.1 GCA_916720285.1 uncultured Lachnoanaerobaculum sp.
TAAACTTGAGCCTAATGAAATAAAATGGTTTGAAATAGAGGGGAAAGTATGAGATCAAGTATAATAGAAGTATTGCAGCAATATGATAATTTTACTGAACTAAAAGAGTTTTCGGAGTATGGTAACGGTCATATAAATGATACCTATCTTCTGGATTATGAGGGTATCGGTAAGATTATTTTACAAAAGATAAATAAATCAATATTTAAAGAGCCGAAGAAGCTTATGGAAAATATTGCCTTGGTAACCTCATTTTTAAGAGATAAGATTGAAAAAAACGGTGGAGATCCGGACCGAGAGACTCTAAATCTTATAAAGACCAAAGACGGACAAAGCTTTTACGAAGACAGTAAAGGAGATATTTGGCGAGCTTATAATTTTATATCGGATACTATATGCTATGAACAGGTTACAAACGCTAAAGAGTTTTATGAGTCAGGCTTTGCTTTCGGGAATTTTCAAAATCTTTTGGCAGACTTTCCGGTAAATAAACTTAGTGAAGTTATCAAAAACTTCCATAATACTGAGGACAGATTTGCTACATTTAAAGCACAGATAAATGAAGATCCTTTGGGCAGAGTAAAGGATGTAAAAGATGAGATAGACTTTTTCTTAAACAGAGAGGAATATACCCATATCTTTAACAGAGCACTTGCAAATAATGAGATTTCTTTGAAGGTTACACATAATGATACCAAGCTTAATAATATTTTATTTGATAAAGATACAAAGAAGGCTTTATGTGTAATAGACCTTGACACTATAATGCCGGGAGTTGCAGCTTTTGACTTTGGTGATTCCATTCGTTTCGGTGCAAATAAAGGGCTTGAGGATGAGCCGGATCTGTCAAAAGTAGGTCTTGATATTGAGCTGTTTGAAGCTTTTACAAGAGGATTTTTGGAAGCTTGCGGTAAGAGTTTAAATAAAAGAGAGATTGAACTTTTGCATATGGGAGCCATAGTAATGACTTATGAATGTGGTATAAGATTTTTGGGAGATTATATTGCAGGTGATAAGTATTTTAAGATAGCAAGAGAAAATCATAATCTTGACCGTGCAAGAACTCAAATAAAGCTTATTTCGGATATGGAAGAACATATTGAAGAGATGAAAAAGATTGTAGAAAAGTATATTTAGTTTATGAGTTGAAAGCCACAAGTGTAACAAAAACATTTGTGGCTGTTTATAGAAACGGATACTGATATATGTTAAATAAAAAAATTATACTTTGCGGCTTTATGGCGAGCGGAAAGACAACTGTAGGAAGAGCGTTGGCAAAGGAGATTTCTACTCATTATATAGATACCGATGAGCTCTTGATAGAGACCTATGAAATGGATATACCTACTATATTTGAAAAACACGGTGAGAATCATTTTAGAGATTTGGAGCATGATATAGCTAAAAAGGTTTCCAAAATGCCTGACGGAGTTATTTCCACAGGCGGAGGAATGCTTACATTTGACAGAAACGGTGAGGTTTTAAAAAAAGGTGGCATTATCATATGTCTTGTAAGGGATTTTGACAGGATATATGAAGACCTGCTCTCGGATACGAACAGACCGCTTGCAAGAGATAAATCAAAGGAAGAACTTAAGCAGATGTATGATATGAGGATTTCAAAGTATAAAAAGTATGCAGACTATACTGTTGAGAATAACGGCAGCGTGGAGGACTGTGTAAAAAAGATAATATCCATTATTGACGTAAATTAAAATAAATTATATACTGTTACGAAAGTATGTTCGAACTGTTCGAACATGTTTATGGAGAGATGTAATGGATACAAAGTATATAAAAATAAGAGGTGCCAACGAGCACAATTTAAAAAATATATCAGTGGACATACCAAGAGGAGAATTGGTTGTTTTAACAGGGCTTTCCGGTTCCGGAAAGTCCTCTTTGGCGTTCGATACCATATATGCCGAGGGACAAAGAAGATATATGGAGTCAATGTCTTCATATGCCAGAATGTTTCTGGGACAGATGGAAAAGCCTGATGTGGAAAGTATAGAGGGGCTCTCCCCTGCGATTTCAATAGACCAAAAGTCTACAAACAGAAACCCGAGGTCTACAGTGGGTACTGTTACGGAGATTTATGATTACCTTAGACTTTTGTATGCAAGAATAGGTATTCCTCATTGTCCTTGTTGCGGTAAGGAGATACATAGACAGAGTATTGATCAGATGGTCGACAGAGTGCTCACTCTTCCCGATAAGACCAAGTTTATGATACTTGCACCTGTGGTAAAGGGCAAAAAGGGAAGACATGAGAAGGTACTTGAAAGTGCCAAAAAATCAGGCTATGTACGTGCTATGATTGATGGAAATATGTATGAACTCAGCGAGGAGATTACACTGGAAAAGAATATCAAGCACAGCATTGATATTGTAATAGACAGACTTTCAGTAAAGGAAAATATAGAAAAAAGACTTACAGATTCATTGGAAGCTGCTCTAAATCTTGGTGGCGGCTATGCGACAATTGATGTGATAGACGGTGAGCCTATGAAGTTTTCACAAAACTTTGCCTGTCCTGACTGCGGTATTTCAATTGATGAGGTGGAGCCGCGAACATTTTCATTTAACAATCCCTTCGGAGCCTGCCCTGACTGTGCAGGACTTGGATACACCATGGAATTTGATGAGGATCTGATGATTCCTGATAAATCACTTTCTATAAATCAGGGAGCTATAATAGTACTTGGTTGGCAAAGCAGCAATGATAAAAAAAGCTTCAGTAATGCTATGCTTAGAGCCTTGGCGGAAAAGTTTAACTTCAGTCTGGATACACCTTTTGAGGATTATCCGAAGGAAATACATGATATATTGATTTACGGTACCACCGAGCAGGTGGATGTAGCCTATACAGGCCAGAGAGGAAGCGGAGTATATCCTGTTATATTTGAAGGCCTTATAAAAAATATGGAAAAGCGTTACAGAGAGACCTTTTCACAGTCTGCCAAGGAAGAGTATGAGCAATATATGAGAATTGCGCCATGTAAGTCATGTGGTGGAAGAAGACTTAAAAAAGAGGCTCTGGCTGTAACTCTTGGCGGCAAAAATATTTATGATGCTACAGATGCATCTATTACGGATTTTAGAAACTTTATAGATTCTTTGGAGCTTACAAAGATGCAGGAAGCTATAGGAGCATTAATTTTAAAGGAGATCAGAGCCAGAGTTTCATTTCTTATAGATGTAGGCCTTGACTATCTAAGCCTTACAAGAGCGACAGGTACACTTAGCGGCGGTGAAGCACAAAGAATAAGGCTTGCTACTCAGATAGGTTCAGGCCTTGTAGGTGTGGCATACATACTGGATGAGCCCAGTATCGGACTTCATCAAAGGGATAATGACAAGCTTCTTGCTACTTTGAAGCATCTAAGAGATTTAGGAAATTCCGTTTTGGTGGTGGAGCATGATGAAGACACTATGATGGAAGCCGACTATATAGTGGACATAGGACCGGGAGCCGGAAGTCATGGCGGTGAGGTGGTAGCTACAGGTACTGCCAAGGAAATAATGGCAAATCACAATTCCATTACCGGTAAATATCTTTCAGGTGAGATAAAGATAGATGTACCAAAGAGTAGAAGAACACCTACAGGTTGGCTTAAAGTAAAGGGTGCGGCTCAAAACAATCTAAAAAATATAAATGTAGATATACCTACAGGAGTAATGACCTGTGTTACAGGTGTTTCAGGCTCAGGTAAGTCTTCTTTGGTAAATGAAATAGTATATAAGGCATTGGCAAAGAAACTGAACCGTGCTCATACTATTCCGGGCAAGTATAAGTCTATAGAGGGTGTAGAGCAGCTTGATAAGGTAATTGCAATAGACCAGTCACCGATAGGAAGAACTCCAAGATCAAATCCTGCCACATATACAGGGGTATTTGATATGATCAGAGATCTATTTGCGGCAACTCAGGATGCCAAGATGAGAGGATATAAGAAGGGTAGATTCAGTTTCAATGTAAAGGGTGGAAGATGTGAGAGCTGTTCCGGTGACGGCATTATAAAGATAGAGATGCATTTCCTACCTGATGTGTATGTACCATGTGAAGTCTGTGGCGGAAAGAGATACAACAGAGAAACTTTGGAAGTAAAGTACAAGGGAAAATCCATATATGATGTACTGGATATGACTGTGGAAGAAGCATTGACCTTCTTTGAAAATGTGCCTACTATAGCAAGGAAAATACAGACATTGTATGATGTAGGTCTTTCTTATATCAAACTTGGTCAGCCGTCTACAGAGCTGAGCGGTGGAGAGGCACAGAGAATAAAGCTTGCAACCGAGCTTTCAAAGAGAGCTACAGGAAAGACTATTTATATTCTGGACGAGCCTACTACGGGACTGCATTTTGCAGATGTACATAAGCTTGTTGAGATACTTAGAAGACTCTCAGACAGTGGAAATACGGTACTCGTAATAGAGCATAATTTGGATGTTATAAAATGTGCAGATTATATAATAGATATAGGTCCCGAAGGCGGTGCAGGAGGTGGCGAAGTGGTAGCTACAGGTACACCTGAGGAGATAGCTGATATAGAAAAGTCATATACAGGAAAATATGTAAAGAGATACTTAGACTAAAGTTATACAAGTATACTGTATACATTTGTTGGAAGTGTTGATTTTGTAGTATAAAATGATAGAATAGAATTGCCTCTTGATAGAGACTATCATTTCAAAAGGGATTGTATGAGAATTATAAAAGTTTAAATACAGTTTCTTATGAAAAGTTGGAGGTGATAGAAATGGATTGCATAAATGGTATTGTTTTGCAGAAAGGAATATTTTATGAAACAGGAATTGCTTGCAAAAATGAATGCTTATTTAGCAAATCAGGAGATTATGTACATCAAACTACATAATATGCACTGGAATCTGAAGGGACACGGATTTTTCACTCTTCATTCCAAACTGGAGGAATATTATGATCAGACAGCCGAGATTATTGATGAGGTAGCTGAGAGAATACTTGCTAAGGATGCTCTACCGATAGCTAACTTAAAAGAAGCGTTGGAAATTAGCAAGGTAAAGGAACTTCCCGACAAAGCCATCAACATTGACGAGGCTATTCGCATACTCACTATCGATGTTGAATACTGGGTAAACGATTCAAAGGAAATCGTGGAATTGGCTGATAAGGAAGGTGATGTTGTTACCGCAGATATCTTTACAGGCTATGTAAAAGAATATGAGAAGACATTGTGGATGCTTAAGGCATTTGCACAAAACTAAACACTAAAAAAGCTCAAGGCACAGTCGAAACCGGCTGTGCCTTTTAAAAATTTAAATATCCAGAGCAGCTACCAAAGTATAGTCACTTGGATTTTTAAAATCATGTTTGATATTTGAAACATCAAGGCTCCAGTTTCCGATTCCCGAATACTTTGATGACAATATCATATGAAAGTTGAGCATTGCGGCACCGAGTCCCAACAGATTGTCATTCTTTGTAACCACTTCGTCAAATTTATTAAATAAATAAACATGAGTTCCGTTTATAACGAAGCGATAATTTTGATGATTCAAAAAGCTTGGTGAAAGGCTGGCTGCATAAAGTGCATCGGCAATAACAGGGTCCGCATATTCATCATCAAAATTATAAGGGGTATCAAAATCGGAATCAAATGCCAAAGCGGTAACTGCAATCTTTGGAGCAATATGTCCTGATTTGCTGCTGATACTTACATTAGAAGGTGAGTGTATGTCGAGCTTTGTAGTATCCTTTTCTTTTTTGCCATATCCGAATGCAACCATAGCGGCTATATCCATGTCGGACTCGATAAGCAAGACCTTCTTTACCATTTCACTGTCATCACAAGTCAAAAAACATGACGACAATCCCATTTCTTCAAGTTTTAAAATAATATGTTCAGCCATAAATCCTGCATTTACAAGATAATTATCTTTATTTTCAGATAAAATAACAAGGTAAGCAGGAGCATTAAAGGCATTTCCACGATATCCTGCCACACCTGAAAGTCTTTGAGCGGTATCTTCTTTTGCGGCTATAAGCACTTTTGTATTTACATCGAAAAGCTTTTGAGCTGAATTAAAAAATCCTGTTATCTCATTTAATTTAGCTTGCTCAACAGGCTTTTTGAGAAAATCTCTTATAGAATTTCTCTTTTCAATAAGTTCTAAATAATTCATACATTTATTACCTCCACAGTACAAATTCCAAAAGATTAAATTATATATATTATACAAAAAAAAGCCTGTAAGGTCAATTTTATATATGGTTTTATTTGAAAAACATATTGCAAAGGCATTCATTATCGACTTTTTAAAGATAGTTTCTGAAAATAAAATTTTACTTTAGAGCTATGTAAGGATATAGAGAAAAATGCACAAAAAGTAAAATATATTATCTCTATATAAAATCATAAAAAGTTAAAATAGCTAAAAATAATTAAAATAAAAATTTTGAAGGGAAATATGTACAATTATTTAAAGTAAGAATGGTAAATTCGCCTATATACAAAAATGCATTAAGTGATATTATCATATTTATAGAAGATGAAATCGGTTACATAAATACTGATGCTGGGGTGGTTTTAAATTGAACATAAAAGAGATTGCCAAACTGGTTGGGGTGTCATCAGCCACTGTATCCAGAGTATTAAATGATTCGGGATATGTTAAGACTGAAACCAGGGAAAAGGTTTTACAAGTTATAAAGGAACATAAATATATACCAAGTGCTATTGCAAGGAGCCTCAGTAATAAGGAGACTAACAGCATAGGTACTATTATTCCTGATATTCAAAATGAGTTTTTTGCAAAGCTGATCTCAGGTATAACAGAATCGGCAGACAGACTTGGATATAATACGGTACTTTTAAACTCAAATGAGGATATAAATAAGGAACATGAGATACTCTCAATGGTAGAGGCTCAGCATTTTAAAGGAATCATTATAACGCCTGTTGCCTATAATGATACTGTAACCGGAGATTTCTTATTACATTTTGAAGATGTAGGGATACCTGTTGTACTGGTTGATAGAGATATACGATCCGCTTCTTTTGCCGGTGTATTTGTAGATAATTTCAAAGGGGCGTTTGACGGTGTAAATGAACTTATAAAGGCAAACCATAAAAGAATTGCAATTATAAGTGGTCCTGAGACATCAAGACCGGGAAAAGACAGGTATAGAGGATATATAGCTGCATTAGAAGAACAGGGCTTGGCTATAGAAAAGAAATATATCGTGCATGGAGATTTTAAAGTAGATAAGGCATATGAGTGTACAAAGCAATTGTTATCTTTGGAAGAAAAGCCTACAGCTATATTTACTTCAAATAATCTTACAACAATGGGATGCCTTAAATATCTTACCGAGAATAATATAGAGCTTGGAAAAGATATTTCTGTATTGGGATTTGATGATATAGATGCTCTAAAAATGATAGGATACAATATATCGGTTGTGAGCAGAGATGCGGGTTTACAAGGCGAAGAAGCTATGGAACTATTACAGGAGCGATTTATAAAAAAAGAAAGTGTAGACGGAAAGCAAGTAATGGTACCATACAAAATTATACTCAGAGGTTCGGAAAAGTGCGGATATCAAAATTAGACTATATTTTTATTTAAATATATGTAACCGATTACATAATGAAAATATAGACGAAATAAACTTATAAAAATGAGGGAGGTAAAATGAGCAAAGCAGTTGTTTTTGGAAGTTTTGTGGTTGACTTGATGGCCAGAAGTCCACATCTTCCGGTTCCCGGAGAGACAGTTAAGGGAAGTTGTTTTAAGATGGGACCCGGAGGAAAAGGATTCAATCAATGTGTGGCGGCTCATAAGGCCGGAGCGGATGTTGTAATGGTGACAAAACTTGGAAGAGACACCTTTGGAAGAGTAGCTACGGATACTATGGACAGCTTAAATATGCCAAAGGAACATCTTTTGTTTTCAGATACTGAGGATACGGGAATAGCACTGATTTTAGTTGATGAAAATACGGCACAAAATGAGATAATTATAGTTCCATGCGCGTTAAACACAATAACAGATGAGGAAGTAAAAGGAACTGAGAAGATCCTTGCAGATGCCGAATATGTACTATTGCAACTGGAAGTGAATCAAAGTGCAAATGAAAACATAGTTAAGTTGGCTAAAAAGCATAATTGTAAAGTGATAGTAAATACGGCACCATATTCTCCTGTTTCAGATGAGTTCTTGTCAGATGTATATATGGTAACTCCTAATGAAGTAGAGGCCAGAGAAATCACAGGGATAGAAGTAAAGGATCTTGAAAGTTGTGACAAGGCCGCAAAATTCTTTAAGGAAAAGGGGGTTGAAATTGTAGTTATTACTTTGGGAGAAATGGGTGCATACGTTTGTACAAAAGAAAAGTCTGCAATAATCCCACCATATAAAGTAAAAGCGGTCGATACTACAGGAGCAGGTGATGCATTTAACGGTGCGTTATTAGCAGCATTGACAGAAGGAAAAGATATTTTTGGGGCGGTAAAATTTGCCAATGCAGTAGCAGCATTATCTGTACAAAAATATGGAACAACACCTTCTATGCCGGACAGAAGTGAAATAGAAGATTTTATTTTGGCACAGAATAAAAAGTAGGCCGAAATATAAGATAGTGGTACAAATTTTTAAATTAAGGAGATATGTTATGTTAAAAGGAATTCCTGAAATAATAGGATCGGATTTGCTGAAGGCTATGGCAGACATGGGACATGGCGATTTGTTGGTTATTGCGGATGATTTTTATCCGCCATTCAGTAAAAGTCCAAATGCCAGAAGTATACAGGCAAAGGGAAATACCGCACCTGAGATGTTGGAAGCTATACTTAAGCTTTTGCCGATCGATACAGAATATGTAGCTCATCCTGTGGAGTATATGGTTCCGGATAATGATTCGGGAATAGTTATGGAGAGCAATCCTGTATGGAGCGATATTAAAGTTGTAATGGAAAAGTATGGTTACAAGGATGCAGTAGGTACTATTGAAAGAACAAAGTTTTATGAAAAAGCAAAAGATGCATTTGTAACGGTGTGTACAAGTGAGAGACAGCCTTATGGCTGCATAATATTACAAAAAGGTGTAATGTAAAAGGAGGAGAATATGAGAAAAACAGCTTTATTTTTAGCGGCAATGATGGTTTTAGCAACCGGTTTAACAGGTTGTGGCGGAAAAACAGCAACAGGAGAAAATACTCAAAATAGCAGTGCGAATGAACAGGCTGCTAAAGGGGGAGATGAGAAAACTTATGATATAGTATATCTTTCTCCATCAACAGCTTCACAGTTTTGGACTTATGTAGGTATTGGAATTGAGAATGCTAAGAAAGATCTGGAAGAAAGTAAGGGTATAAAGATTAACTTCTCTACTGTAGGTCCTGCACAGGAAGCGCAAACAGAGGACTATATAACAGCTTTTGAACAGTGTATAGCAAAGAAACCGGCAGCGATCGTAACTGCAACTTTAGCAATAGATGCAACTATACCAAAGGCTGCAGAAGCTACAAATAACGGTATTGTTTTGAACTTCGTAAACTGTGGTTTAGGAGTTGGAGATGATGGAGCAAATGCAGATACATATAATCAATTCTACTATTGCTCTAATGACACTATCGGAGAAATGGCGGCAGAGGCATTTGTAAATGCAGCTAAAGAAAAGAATATTACTTCAGGAGTAGTTGGAGTAAATATGAATGTTGAAAATGAAGCTTTAAATCACAGAATACAAAGCTTCAGAGATTATATGGCAAAGAATGCGCCGGAATTCGAATTAACAGATACATACTATAACGGAAATGTTGTAGAGACTGCTCAAAGTAATGCAGAAAACGTTATTTCAACATATGGTGACAAGCTTGTAGGAATGTACTCAGGAAATAACATAACAGGTGACGGAGTTTGCCTGGCAGTTGCGTCAGCAGGTATCGGCTCAAAGATAGTTTCAGTAGCCGTTGACTCAGATGATAGTGAGATTGAAGCATTGAAGGCAGGAAATTTGAATGCAATTATTGTTCAGGATGCGTATGCACAGGGATATAAGTGTATGGAAAATGCTATATTAACACTTTTAGAGGGTAAGAATCCTGAAAGCAAAAAGCAGATAAATTGTCCACCGGTAGTTATTAATTCTGAGAATATGGCATCAGAGGAAATGCAAGATCTATTAGATCCTACAAGACTAAAAAAATAAGATTAAGGTGGCATAAACCATGGAAGACTTAATATTGAAAGTGGAAAATGTATCCAAATATTATCCGGGAGTTACAGCACTTAATAATGTAAGTTTTACAATAAAAAAGGGAGAGGTAAGGGCATTGGTTGGAGAAAACGGTGCCGGAAAGTCTACCTTGATCAAATGCATTATGGGCGTTGAGCGACCTGATACCGGTCATGTCAGCATGAACTATAATGGAGAATGGATTATAAATACTGATGCATTGGAAGCGCAAAGGCATGGAGTATTTGCTAATTACCAAAATGTAAATATTGCAGACGAATTGAGTGTGGCAGAGAATTATTTTTTAGGGAATCAACCACGCAATGCTTTTGGCATTATAGATTGGAAGAAAATGAATGAAGAAAGTTCCAAGATATTACATAAATTTTCTATGGACATTGACCCAAGAGAAAAAATAAATAGGCTGCCACTGGCAATGCAAGCAATGGTTACCATCAGTAAGATAGCTCTAAATAAAAATATAAAATTAGTTATTTTTGATGAGCCTACGGCACTTTTGGAAAATGAAAAAACAAAGATTTTGTTTGATTTTATAAAGTCTTTAAAAGAGCAGGGAGTAAGTGTTATTTATATTTCTCACAGACTTGAAGAGATAATGGATATATGTGACAGTGTAACAGTACTAAAAGACGGTACTTATGTCGACACTCAGCCTATTGAAAATGTGAGCAAAGATATACTTATTTCCATGATGGTAGGTAGGGAAATGTCGGATATATACAATATCAGACATTTTAAACCCGGAAAAGAGCTACTGAGAGTAGAGCACTTTTCAGATGATAATAATTTTAGAGATATTAATTTTCAGGTTCATGAAGGTGAAATAGTTGGTTTTGTGGGGCTGGTAGGTGCCGGAAGAAGTGAAGTAATGAGAGCTTTATGTGGGCTCAGTCATAAAACCGGTGATGTCTATATCAGAGAAACAAAAACTGATATAAAAAATCCGGCAGATGCTATGGAAAAAGGCATAAGCTTTTTGACTGAAGACCGAAGAAAAGACGGCTTGGCATTACAATTACCGATAAGTATAAATATCAACATGAACTCATATAAGATGATAAGCAACAACGGTATTATATCTTTAGGTAAGGAGATTGAGAGAGCGAAAGACTTTTGCAAAAAGGTAAATGTTAAAACTCCGAATATTTCACAGTTGGTAGGAAATCTTTCAGGAGGTAATCAACAAAAGGTCGTTATTGCAAAGTTACTTTGTCTAAATCCTGATATATTGATTTTTGATGAGCCTACAGTAGGTGTTGATGTGGGGGCTAAGGAAGAAATATATAAAATTATGGAGGATCTGACTTCACAAGGTAAGGGAATTATATTGATATCTTCATATTTACCTGAAGTTATGGGCTTATCAGATAGACTTATTGTGATGGCAGGTGGACAGATCACAGGTGATTTTAATAGAGAAGAAGTAACTAAGCTTCGTGAAGAAGATGTACTCTTACGTGCATCACATGAAGCCGCAGTATAGGGGGAATAGATGTTAAATAAGGATAAAACATTTAAATTAAAAGATTTAGCTAAACATACAGAGTTTACATTAATAATTATTATAGTTGGTCTGTTTATATTGGCATCTATTTTTACAGAGAATTTTTTTTCGACTTATAATATTACAAACCTGATGAAGCAATGTGCAATCATTGGAGTTTTGGCTGTAGCACAGACCATTATAATATCAACAGGCGGTATAGATATAAGCGGAGGAGCTATAACAGGACTATCCTGTATGGTTTTGGCACTGTTGCAAAGAGATACCAATTTAAATGTATTTGTTACACTGATTATAGCTGTCATAGTATCTGTTATTGCAGGATTTATTAACGGATTTATAATACATGATTTTAAAGTACCTCCTATGATTGCAACATTGGGAAGTGCAACAATTATCAGAGGTATAGTAAAGATAATCAGCAAAGCATTAACTGTAAGTGGATTGAATAAAGGTATTTTAGATATGGGTAATCTTAGTTTGTTCAATCTTGTACCTGTTTTAGCTATTATATGGATAGCGGTTGCAATTATTATCTTTCTTGTTTTGAAATATACTATATTTGGACGAAATCTGTATATCATAGGTAGCGGAGTTGAAGTGGCAAGGCTTAGCGGTATTAAAGTAAGAAAAATGTTCTACTCAGTATATGCTTTGGCCGGATTATTATATGGAATAGCGGGAATAATGCTGGCAGCCAGAGTACAATCGGCACTACCTACCGGTGGTGAAGGATATGATATGAATGCCATTGCAGCAGCTGTTATAGGAGGTGCATCTCTTTCAGGAGGAAGAGGAACCGTAAGTGGTACTTTGCTTGGAACGATACTTATGGTTATTATCAATAATGCCGGAGTACAATTCGGTTTAAATACTCATATTCTGGAAATAACAAGCGGCGTACTTATAGTATTTGCAGTAACAATGGATATGTTAAAGAATAGAGTAAAAAAATAAAATACCGA
>CAKAQP010000056.1 GCA_916720285.1 uncultured Lachnoanaerobaculum sp.
GACGCTTTAAATAATATCACGGACTCCTCCTCATCACTTATTACTATAATAGGGACGAAGCTTGCAGGTAAGGCGCCTGATAAGCAACATCCTTTCGGACATGGAAGAACGGAGTATCTGACAAGTCTTTTGATTGGAGGTATCGTATTTATTACCGGTTTTCAATCTCTTATCAGTTCTTTAAAGGCTATTTTTAACAGAGAAGAGATGAGTGCGAGTATTGTTACTGCAATAATAATTATTGCAACAATTGTTGCTAAAATTGTTCTTGGTACTTTTACTGAAAACAGCGGTAAAAAATATAATTCGGGAGCATTGATTGCCTCAGGTGCTGATGCAAAAAATGATGCTATAGTGTCTTTAGTCACTCTGATATCTACATTAATATATATGTTTACAAAAATTTCTGTGGACGGTATTGCCGGTGTTATTATTTCGGTATTCATTTTAAAGACTGCCTATGAAGTATTATCAGATACAGTAAAGAAAATACTTGGTGAAAGAGTGGACGGTGAGATGGTAAGGGGAATAAAGGAGATAGCAAGAAATACCGAAGGTGTTATAAATTGCTTCGATCTTATACTAAATGACTATGGCCCCGATTTTTATACAGGATCTATAAATGTGGAAATAGAGGATAGTAGAAGTATCGGAGAGATGTATCCTATTTTGCATGAGGCCCAGACAAAGATTTATGAGAAATATAATGTATTTCTTGTATTTGGATTTTACTCTGTAGACGTAAATGATGAAAAATATAAAAAGATAAAATCAATACTCAAAAACTATAAAGAAAATGAAAGACATATAATTAACTATCACGGAATAGTTATAGATGAAAAAGACAGTACCATTTATTGTGATATAACAAGAGACTTTGATATTAAATCTGAAACCGTCATGGAAAATGTGAACAGAATTTTGAAAGAGGAATTTCCTCAGTACAAAATACATGTAAATATAGATACGGAATTTGCCGGTGAATAGAGAATATTCAATCAATAGAAGTGTTAAAACTTAAAAATATAGTATATTGAAAACACCCAAAATGTTTATATAGATTGTATCTAATAAAGTACTTTAAATACAAAAAAAGTACATAAAAACAGCTTGAAATAAATAAAACCTTTTAGTATACTGACAAGAGTTAGCAAGTGCTAACGAATGTAATATAATAGAACTTAAATGCAAAGGGAAGTGTTTTTGCAAGAGTATTTGGTCAAAACGTATTACTACATTCTGATTTTGATGCTTTTTTGTAGTGCAACATTCCCTTTATTTAGGTTTATGAGTTAGTGGCCACTAACCAAATGTAATAGGAGATTTATGAAAAGGAAGCTATTTTTAAATGTAGGTGTTGGAGCATTGAGCATATTGATGGCTGCAACACAGATTACACCGGCTTTTGCGGGTTCATGGAAGAACACACAGAGCGGATGGAATTATATAAATGATAACGGCAGCAAGGCTTTGGGTTGGACTCAGACTCCAAGCGGCTGGTATTATCTTGATACCGACAGCGGTATTATGCAGACAGGTTGGAAAAAGGATGCGGCCGGATACTGGTATTTCCTTAATACAGCCAAGGGAGCTGCCGAGGGTATAATGCTTACAGGCTGGAATTGGATTGACGGGTATTGCTATTATTTCAATCCTCAAAGCGGACCTGATCAGGGTAAACTTCTTGTAAATACTACAACTCCTGATGGTTACAAGGTTAATGCCGACGGCAAGTGGGAAAAAGACGGAAAAGCTGTATTCTCACAGGGCAAAGGACTTTCTTCTGTAGCAGGTGTGTCGGAAAATAATGCAAATCAGTCAGCTGCGAAAAAGAGCACAACAAGCTCTAAAGGAAGTTCAGGCGGCGGTTCAAGAGGCGGCTCAGGAAGTTCAAGAGGCGGCTCAGGCGGCGGAAGCTCAAGAGGCGGCAGTTCAAGAGGTGGCGGTTCAAGAAGCGGAAACGGTTCAAATGCAGCATCTGTAGGTGGAAATACTACAGAAAATAACAGCGCTTCAACAAGCACATTACAAAATCAAAACGCAGGTACAGATACAAATTCAGGAAACAGAGGATATTCTTTAGGTGATGTAGAGCACAATGCCAATACAGTAGAAAATAATACAGCAAGTAATAATGTGGCAGGTACAGAAAATAACGCAGGCAATAATGTGGCTTCAAATAATGAAAACGCAGGAACTACAGGGAACAACACAGGTAGTGAAGCTGCAAACAACGCAGGAAACACCTCAAACAGTGAGGCTTCAAACAACGCAGGAAACACCTCAAACAGTGAGGCTTCAAACAACGCAGGAAATACCTCAAACTCTGAGGCTTCAAATAACGCAGGTAATACAGAAAACAATGGAGCGGCAACTACTGAAGAAACAAGTAATGATAAATTTGCATATGTAAATTATACAAAAAATGTAAATACAGATTTCGGAGAGTATGTTGTAGTTGCATTCAAATATGGAACTATTGATGATTATAAAGTGTTGGTAGACGGAGTAGATGTTACTTCAAACATGACCAAAGTAGATGATGACGGACATGTTGTTAAGTGGCTTTCAAGTGTATCAAATCCTTCAGCATTACAGATTGTAAAAAAGTCTGATAATGATACTCAGGACATCACACTTGCAGGCGGAGAGAGAAAGAATATAACAAAGACTGATGTAAAGGCACCTAAGTATGTATTATCAAACGGTCCTATTACAAAGTTTGACTACTACCTTGAGACCTATGACAATGCCGGAAAAGTAAGAAAGAATGCTTCAAAGACTACATTTACATTACAGTCAAAGAAGGTAGATTCAGCAGCAGCTGCGGTTCCTTCACAATACTATATCCCTGTAACAGAGATAGACAATTTGGGAACAGGTAGCATAAAGATAAAGCTTCAGCTTGAAAATGAGGAGCAGGAGAAGTGGTTTGAAGGACTTAACAATATTAAGCTTCTTAGCGAAGAACACAATATTATAAACTCAAATCTTATATACAATAAGTCTGTAGAGACAAAGTATGCAAAGGTGGGAGTTATAAATATTCCTCTTCCTCAAAACAATGCAAGAAGCAGAGGCGATTACTATGTAAGTATAGGCTCTACAAAGAGTAATGAAAGAATAAGCCTTCCTATATCATTGGTAAGCAGCACAAACTTTAAGGTAATGCGTGACAGTACAACTCCAAATCCGAAGATTGGAGAAAATATCAGATTTAAGATAGTTGATCCGAAAAACAATCAGAGCTTTGGAAATGATATAGGTGTGGTAATGTACAGAGTAACACTTACAAAACCTGACGGTAGTGTTATTGAATTGCCGAAGATTTCAGGATGGCATAATATTTCTGAAATAGTACAGATTACAGGAACAGACAGTGCTTCAGGTAAGGTGTATACAGATGTAGCCGGAGTTTATACAGCTACAATTTATACAAAGGGATACAAGACTCTTACAAAGAAGTTTGAAGTATTAAATAGTGACGGTTCATCTGTAGTAACAACACCTGTTAGTGATGAGTCTAAGACTGTGGATGCAATATCAGCGCCTACAGTAAGTAAAACTCATGCAGGAAACAGAGAATCTTCAACGATTACAAAGGTTCTTGTAGGCGGAGGAAGTTCTTCATCTTCTTCAAGCTCAGGAAAGAAGGCTGATTCCGTATCAGGTGCTACAGGTAAGACAGGCGGTAAGTCTGATGCTACATCGGGAGCAAGCGGAAGCATGAAGATAAATTCATACCTTATGTATGATTATGATCTGCTTACTAATGCAATGATTTTGAACGCAATCGGACTTAGAACTAAGCAATCCGATGCTGTAATGAACTGGTGGTTTGAGCAGTCACCTGAGGCGATTGTTGGAGAAGATAAGAGTAAATTATATCTTCTTAACAACTTTGTAGACGCATATAAGGATGCAAAACTTGAAGGAAAGGTTCTTACATTTGAGGACTATATCAAGTCTGAGGATGCAACTACAAGAAATATTGTCGGAAATGTAAAGAATGTACTTGAAAACGGTAAGCTTGGTACTATTTATCGTTACGGTAATCTTGTAGGAGAGGCTGCACCTACATTTGAAGGTCTCACACAGGCAAATGCGGACAGCTTTACAATAACTACAGACAATGCGGATTTCTTAAAAAATCTCGAGTCTGTTATACTTGACGGCTCATCACCTCTTAGAGGCGACAATTACCTGAAGCAGTATGAAGTAAGTGCAGACTATAAGAGCATTACACTTTATAAGAGTGCATTCAACAGATATCTTGCTCCTATTGTAGGAACACATAAACTTGCTCTTAATTCTATAGGCTTTGAGAAGATAGAACTTGACCTTACAATTACAGACACTTTGGAAGAAGTGGAACTTAGTGATGTAAGTGAAAAGCATGAAACGGATTCAGAAATAGTTATAAAGGCTGTTAAAGATGATGACGCCAAGAAGGGCGATTTCCTTAGTAAGCTTGGCAACGTAAAGGTTCAAAGCCCTGACGGTACACTTAGAGATGTAATATCCGCATCTGCAGGCGGTTATACTTCAAATTCAGTTTATACTGTTGCTGACGGAAAAGTTACACTCCGCGGCGAATTGTTCAAAAACGCAGGTGAGTATACCATCTACCTTCAGTCAAGTGATAAGAATTACCCTGTAAAATCTATTAAGGTAAATATAGCACAAAAAGAGGAGACTGTTGCTCCGGTAGTTCCTGAGATAACAGAGGATGCACAGGCGCCTAGAGCAAAATCGGGTGCAAAGACAAATTCATTCTTTAATGAGCAACTTACAATAAAGTTTGAAGGTATGGAAGGTGAAGCGCTTGATAAGTATCTTAATGCTATAACATCAGTAACTGTCAACGAAGAAGCATATACAAAGGCCGGAAGAATGGGATTTGGATGGGGAAGAGAACTTGAGTTTAGAGTACATGCAAATGCTACTTTTGGTGGCCGTAAAGTAAGCGAATTGTCGGTTAAGGGTGCTAACGGTAAGTTTAATTCTTCCAAGTACGATTTTGTAGTAAAGGCTGAGGGATATAAGGATCTTACATTTACAATGAATGCTGACGGAACTATAGCGGATGCTGTAGCGCCGGTAGCACCTACACCTGCTCCTGTGGTAAATCCTGTGGAGATAGAGAAGGTAGAATCTGTAAAGTATAATAATGCTGATGTTTATGCTGTTACACTAAAGGGTGATGCTGCAAAGATTAATGAGTTTATAGAGAAACTTAATGCCGTAGAAGTAAACGGTGTAAAGGTTGAAGAAGGTAGGATATCAACACTTGGCAGAGATGTATTTGCAGTAGACAATGATAATGTAATCTACATAAAATCAAGAAAGATAAAGGGATTTGCAGACAAGCTTGTATTTAAGGGAGAAGGTATGGATGATTTAGTCTATACTACATCTTCACAGATAGCTACACCGGATATTACAGGTTCAGAGCTTAAGACGGGCTATGATAGTTTTGTAAGATTAACATTTGATGATACAGATAAGGTGGTGCTTAAAAAGTTCACAGAGTTGATAAAGTCAGGCAATGCAACCGTAACTGTAAACGGTGTTACTTACAATAAGGGATATAATATTGCAAATGCCAATACATATAAGCTTTCATCAAATATGACTTTCGGGTATACTCAGTTTATAGACCTTTCACTTAACGGATTTAATCAGGCAAGTAATGAAGTGGTAATAAGTTCTGAGAATTTTGATGCTATCAGATTTAATGTAGAAATAGCTGAAAATGCATCCGCTTCAGGAAACAGAAGAACAAGAAGAGACTTAAGTGCAGTAGAAACCGCCACATCATCAAATGCGGTTATACGATAAGGTTAAAAATTAAATATTATATTTGATTGATTATGCCTCCTTTTAGAGCAAATGAGTGAAAAATACTTATTACTTTATAAGGGGGCATTTTAGATATGTGGAAAATTGAAAATAAATGAACATATGTTCCGTATTGACATGTTGGCTTTATTTTTGTAAGATGAAAGTTGCACTATTGTAGGGATTTTTGTGCCCTTTTAGAGGTGTTTGGACGTAAAAATGTCCAATGTAACTTGCCTAACGGCTAAACAAATTGAATAGATTGCTCTAATTATAACATAGAAAAATCTAAATTCATAGAATAAAAAATATACAGGGGTGAAACGTCAATGGATAGAAGCAAGATGCATCCGATAACTTCCGGAAAGAGCATGAGGATGAGTTTCCAAACACAAAAAGAAGTTTTGGAAATGCCAAACCTGATAGAGATACAAAAAGACTCATATCAATGGTTCCTGGATGCAGGCCTAAAAGAAGTTTTTAGGGATATATTTCCTATAGAAGATTTTGCGGGACATTTTAGCCTCGATTTTGTCAATTTTAAATTGGCAAGAGATGAAGTTAAATATTCCATAGAAGAGTGTAAGGATAGAGATACAACATACGCAGCTCCGTTAAAGGTGAAAATCAGACTTACCAATAAGGATAAGGATGAGATAAATGAGCATGAAATCTTTTTAGGAGATTTACCACTGATGACAGATACCGGATCATTTGTAATAAACGGTGCGGAGAGAGTTATAGTCAGCCAGTTGGTTCGTTCACCGGGTATTTATTATACAATAGATCACGATAAAATAGGTAAAGAGCTATTTATGTCTCAGGTCATACCTAACAGAGGTGCATGGCTTGAATACGAAACAGATTCTAATGATATCTTTTATGCAAGAGTGGACAGAACAAGAAAAGTTCCTATCACAGTACTTTTGCGTGCTTTCGGTCTTGGAACAAATACTCAGATTATAGATATGTTCGGCGAGGAGCCGAAGATTATGGCGAGTTTTGCAAAAGATCCGTCTGAAAACTACCAGGACGGTTTGCTCGAATTATACAAGAAGATCAGACCGGGCGAGCCGCTTTCAGTAGACAGTGCTGAAGGTTTGCTTAAAGCAATGTTCTTCGATGCCAGAAGATATGATTTGGCAAAGGTGGGAAGATACAAATTCAACAAAAAACTCCATTTTAAGAACAGAATAAAGGGACATACTCTCGCAAGAGATGTGGTGGATGAGAATACAGGTGAAGTATTGGCACAGGCGGATACGGTAGTTGATGCTCAGATTGCAACAGCAATACAGAATGCAGCTATTCCTGCCGTATGGATAAAAGGAGCAGAACGTGAAGTAAAAGTTCTCTCAAATATGATGGTGGATATTGAGAGCTATGTACCTGAGCTTACAGATCCTAAATCTATCGGAGTTACAGAACAGGTATATTATCCTGTGCTTAAGAAATTGATTGAAGAAAACGAGGGTGAGGAGCTTATAAAGGCTATTGAGAAGAATATCAATGAGCTTATTCCAAAGCACATCACAAAGGAAGATATTTTTGCTACTGTAAACTACAACATGCATATAGAAGAGCATATCGGAAGCAAGGATGATATCGACCACTTAGGAAACAGAAGAATAAGAGCGGTAGGAGAGTTGTTACAGAACCAGTACCGTATCGGTCTTACAAGAATGGAGAGAGTTGTAAGAGAGAGAATGACCACTCAGGACATTGAATCTATTACACCTCAATCACTTATAAACATTAAGCCTGTAACTGCGGCAGTTAAGGAGTTCTTCGGAAGTTCACAGCTGAGCCAGTTCATGGATCAAAACAACCCTCTTTCAGAGCTTACACATAAGAGAAGACTTTCAGCTTTGGGACCGGGAGGTCTTTCAAGAGAAAGAGCCGGATTTGAGGTTCGAGACGTTCACTATACTCACTATGGAAGAATGTGTCCTATCGAGACACCTGAAGGACCTAACATCGGACTTATCAACTCACTTGCAAGTTTTGCAAGAGTAAATGAGTACGGATTTGTAGAGGCGCCTTATCGCGTTGTGGATAAGTCACAGGACCCTGAAAACCCAAGAGTTACAGAAGAAGTAGTATATCTTACAGCCGATGAAGAGGATAATTTCACAGTTGCGCAGGCGAATGAACCGCTGGATGCCGAAGGACATTTTGTAAACAACAATGTTTCAGGACGTTACCGTGATGAGACTTCAGAGTTTAAAAAGAAAAATATAGATTTGATGGACGTATCACCGAGAATGGTATTCTCAGTGGCTACAAGTATGATTCCTTTCCTTGAGAACGATGATGCTAACCGTGCGCTGATGGGTTCAAACATGCAGAGACAGGCGGTGCCTCTTATGATCACCGATGCACCTGTAGTAGGTACAGGTATGGAGACCAAGGCTGCAGTAGACTCGGGTGTTTGCGTTGTTGCCAAGAATTCCGGAACGGTAATTGAGTGTTCATCAGATAAGATTGTTATTAAAAGAGATGATGATGCGGTACTTGATACTTACAAGCTTATTAAGTTTGCAAGAAGTAACCAGTCAAACTCATACAATCAAAAGCCGATAGTATTTAAGGGCAACCATGTAAATGCCGGTGAGGTCATTGCAGACGGTGCTTCTACATACAATGGAGAGATAGCCCTTGGAAAGAATCCGCTTATCGGTTTCATGACATGGGAAGGATACAATTACGAGGATGCCGTACTCCTTAGTGAGAGACTTGTAGAATATGATGTATATACATCTATTCATATCGAGGAATACGAATGTGCGGCAAGAGAAACAAAACTTGGACCTGAAGAGATTACAAGAGATGTACCGGGAGTCGGTGATGATGCTCTTAAAGATCTTGATGAGAGAGGTATCATAAGAATCGGTGCCGAGGTAAGAGCCGGTGATATCCTTGTAGGCAAGGTTACTCCAAAGGGAGAGACAGAGCTTACAGCGGAAGAAAGACTGCTACGTGCAATCTTCGGTGAGAAGGCAAGAGAGGTAAGAGATACTTCACTTAAGGTACCACATGGTGCTTACGGTGTGGTTGTCGATGCGAAAGTATTTACAAGAGAAGCCGGAGATGAATTGGCTCCGGGTGTTACACAGAATGTAAGAATTTATATAGCACAAAAGAGAAAGATCTCTGTCGGGGATAAGATGGCCGGTCGTCACGGTAACAAGGGTGTTGTTTCCAGAGTATTACCTGTAGAGGATATGCCTTTCCTTCCAAACGGCAGACCGCTTGATATCGTGCTTAACCCATTGGGTGTGCCTTCACGTATGAACATCGGACAGGTACTTGAGATTCACCTCTCACTTGCAGCAAAGGCACTTGGCTTTAATGTGGCTACTCCTGTCTTTGACGGTGCAAACGAGAATGACATCATGGATATGCTTGAAGTTGCAAATGACTATGTAAACGGTGATTGGGATGACTTTGAGAATAAATATAAAGATGTACTTGATCCGGGAGTTGTAGAATACCTCGGTTCACATCTTGAGAACAGAAAACTTTGGGAAGGTGTTCCTCTTTCAAGAGACGGTAAGGTAAGACTTCGTGACGGAAGAACAGGAGAATACTTTGACAGCCCTGTTACAATAGGTCACATGCATTATTTGAAACTCCACCACATGGTAGACGATAAGATTCATGCAAGATCGACAGGACCATACTCACTTGTTACTCAGCAGCCACTTGGCGGTAAAGCACAGTTCGGTGGACAGAGATTCGGAGAGATGGAGGTTTGGGCTCTTGAGGCTTATGGTGCATCATATACATTACAGGAGATCCTTACAGTAAAATCCGATGATGTTACCGGACGTGTGAAGACATACGAGGCCGTTATCAAGGGCGAGAACATACCTGATGCAGGTATACCTGAGTCATTCAAGGTACTTTTAAAAGAGCTTCAGTCTTTGGGACTTGATATAAGTGTACTTGGTGAAGACGGAAGAGAAGTGGAACTTAAAGAAAATACGGAATATGCAGATCTCAGCATTCACTCTATTATAGAGGGTGAGAGCAGACACCATGGAAGAGAAGATTTCAAGTCTGCAGGTTATAGTGAGCAGGAAGTAAAGGATGGGGAGTTTGTATCTGTTTCGGAAGATGCGGCTGACATGCAGGGTGCCGATGCTGACTATGATGGTGATATAGATTCGGGGGATGATTCCTCCTATGACGAAGATTCATTTGATGACACAGATAATTTTGAAGAATAATCTGAAAGTGGAGTGAATACTTATACAGCAGATGCCTTACCGGGCATCTGCAAAAATCAATGAAGTCGATTTATCGTTTTATATAGAAGGGAGCAAATTTTATGCCTGAAAACAATGATGCTTATCAGCCAATTTCTTTTGATGCAATTAAGATTGGTTTGGCTTCTCCTGAAAAAATACTGCAGTGGTCTCACGGTGAGGTTACAAAACCTGAGACTATCAACTATAGGACATTAAAGCCTGAGAGAGACGGTCTTTTCTGTGAAAGAATATTCGGACCAAGTAAGGACTGGGAATGTCACTGTGGTAAATATAAGAAAATCCGCTACAAAGGCACTGTCTGTGACAGATGTGGTGTAGAGGTAACAAAGTCCAGTGTACGTAGAGAGCGTATGGGTCATATCAAACTGGCCGCGCCTGTATCTCATATCTGGTACTTTAAAGGAATTCCTTCAAGAATGGGTCTTATTATGGATATTGCACCTCGTATCTTGGAGAAAGTATTATACTTTGCATCATATATAGTATTGGACGGTGGGGACACTGCCCTCAACTATAAGCAGGTGCTTTCAGAAAGAGAGTATAGAGATGCAATCGAAACCTATGGATACGGTTCATTCAGAGCCGGTATGGGTGCAGAGAGCATTTTAGAAATATTAAGCAATATAGATCTTGAAAAAGAGTCTGTAGAATTAAAAGAAGCATTGGTAGATGCTACAGGACAAAAGAGAGCAAAGATTATCAAAAGACTTGATGTTGTAGAGGCTTTCAGAAGTTCGGGAAATAAGCCTGAGTGGATGATACTCACAAATGTACCTGTTATACCGCCTGATATCAGACCTATGGTACAGCTTGACGGTGGCAGATTCGCTACCAGTGATTTGAACGATCTTTACAGAAGAATTATAAACAGAAACAACCGTTTGGCAAGACTTTTAGAGCTTGGTGCGCCTGATATCATTATCAGAAACGAGAAGAGAATGTTACAGGAAGCTGTAGATGCTCTTATAGATAACGGTAGAAGAGGAAGACCTGTTACAGGTCCGGGAAACAGAGCGCTTAAATCGCTTTCAGATATGCTTAAGGGTAAGCAGGGACGTTTCCGTCAGAACCTTCTCGGAAAGCGTGTTGACTATTCGGGAAGATCTGTTATCGTAGTAGGACCTGAGCTTAAAATCTATCAGTGCGGTCTTCCAAAGGAGATGGCTATAGAGCTTTTTAAGCCTTTCGTAATGAAGGAGCTTGTAGAAAAGGGAACAGCTCACAATATAAAATCTGCCAAGAAGATGGTAGAAAGAATGCAAAATGATGTATGGGATATCCTTGAGGAAGTTATCAAAGAGCATCCTGTAATGCTTAACAGAGCGCCTACACTTCACAGACTCGGTATTCAGGCATTTGAGCCTGTACTTGTAGAGGGTAAGGCTATCAAGCTTCATCCGCTTGTATGTACAGCGTTCAATGCGGACTTTGACGGTGACCAGATGGCTGTACATTTGCCGCTTTCAGTCGAGGCTCAGGCAGAGTGTAGATTCCTTTTGCTTTCACCGAATAACCTTCTTAAGCCTTCAGACGGTGGACCTGTTGCCGTTCCTTCACAGGATATGGTTCTGGGAATCTATTATCTTACACAGGAAAGACCCGGAGCAAAGGGAGAAGGTAAGTTCTTTAAGAGTGTAAATGAGGCGATTCTTGCATATGACAACAAGATTGTCACATTGCATTCTAAGATAAAGGTCAGAATAAGCAAAAAGCTTGAAAACGGAGAAGTTTTATCAGATACTGTTGAATCAACAGTGGGTAGACTTTTATTTAATGAAATAATACCTCAGGACCTCGGATTTGTAGACAGAAGTATTCCGGGCAATGAGTTAAAGCCGGAGATTGATTTCCTTGTAAAGAAAAAGCAGTGTAAGCAGATCCTTGAGAAGGTTATCAATGTACACGGACTTTCAAGAACAGCGGAAGTACTGGACGATATAAAGGCAATCGGATACAAGTTCTCAACTATTGCATCTATGACTGTTTCTATTTCAGATATGACAGTACCTGAGAGTAAGCCTGAACTCATAAAGAATGCGCAGGCTACAGTTGACAGAATTGCAAAGAACTATGCCCGTGGATTTATTACTGAAGAAGAGAGATACAAAGAAGTTATAAAGACTTGGGATATGACGGATAAGCAGCTTACAAGAGACCTGCTTGACGGACTTGATGCATACAACAATATCTTTATGATGGCCGACTCCGGAGCGAGAGGTTCAGATAAGCAGATAAAGCAGCTTGCAGGTATGCGTGGTCTTATGGCTGATACAACAGGACATACTATCGAGCTTCCTATAAAGTCAAACTTTAGAGAGGGTCTTGACGTTTTGGAGTACTTTATCTCGGCACACGGTGCGAGAAAAGGACTTTCGGATACAGCTCTTCGTACAGCCGATTCAGGATACCTTACAAGAAGACTTGTAGACGT